>DATBFI010000019.1:0-7379 GCA_036558585.1 Chitinophagaceae bacterium | reverse complement strand
GGAAACTATTATCAATAAAAAAGTTTCCATAGTTTTGCGGCCACTTTTAAGCAGCTCAAAAAAATGAAGCAAAGAATACAAATAAAGGCAAGGGAACTTTTTATGCGATATGGCTTTCGCTCGGTAACAATGGATGAAATTGCCGGACAGATAGGTATCAGTAAAAAAACCTTATACCAGTTTTTTGAAGACAAGGATGCTCTTGTTGAAGCAGTAATGCAGGGTGAAATGGCATATATGCAAAAAGAATGCAGCCGGCAGATTACTGAAGCAGAAAACGCCATTGATGAAACGTTCAGGGATATGGATTCCATGGAGGTGGTAATTGATTCGTTGAATCCGCAGATCATTTATGATCTTGAAAAATTTTATCCAAAAACATTTGAGAAGTTCAGGAAACACAAACATACTTTCCTGCTTGAAGTGATCAAAAAAAATTTAATGAGAGGGATACAGGAGGGTGTTTACAGGGACGATATCGATCTTGATATTATTGCGAGGTTCAGGCTGGAAAGCGCTTTCATTATGTTCAATCATGATCTTTTCCCTTATGGAAAATACAATTTATTGAAGGTTTCAAATGAGATATATTATTTGTATTTGCACGGACTTGCCACACCCAAAGGGAAGAAACTAATTGAAAAATATATTCTGCAACGTCAAAAAAATAAATCAATAGCAGTATGAAAAGAAGAACAGGAACTGCAGCATCATTATTTTGTTTACTCGTATCATCTGCTTACGCACAAACGCAACAGCCTGTAACAAGACATGAGTTTTCCATAGGGCAGTGTGTTGATTATGGTATGAAAAATAATGTGCAGGTTAAAAATGCAATATTGGATTTAAAAATCCAGGAGCAAACAAATAAAGGTATTACGGCAGCTGCCTATCCGCAGATCAAAGGAAACTTTAGTACCACCTACTATCCAAACGTGGCAGTACAGACCTTTCCAAATTTTATAGCTGCTGCAACCTATGGTGTACTTGAACAGGAAGGTGTAAAAAACGGCAGTGGCGAGCCGATCAAATCACCAAATGATTTTGGTTTTATAGAGGCCGCGTTTGGCACAAAATGGAATGCCTCAGGAGGTGTGTCGTTATCGCAGATCCTATTTGACGGAGAGGTGTTTGTAGGTCTGCAGGCAAGACAAACTTCATTGGATTGGCAGCAAAAAAATATTGAACTCACGCAAGAAAATATTAAAGCCAATATCTATAAGGTATACTACCAGCTTGTAGCGAGCAAAACGCAGATATCACAGCTGGATGCAAATATTGAAAGAACAGAGAAACAATTGCATGACGCAGGTGAGTTATATAAAAATGGTTTTAGAGAAAAATTGGACGTGGACAGGGCTACAGTGCAACTGGCAAATCTTGAAACGGAGAAACTTAAAGTAACCAATACAATCAACAATGGATACCTGGGTTTAAAATTACTGATAGGTATGCCGATACAGGATACACTTGTACTTATCGATAGCATTACAGATGCAGACATAAAGAAAGGCCTGTTAAATGAGGGCGTTTACCAGTATGCCGACAGGAAAGATTATCAATACATGGAACTTGGTAAAAGATTAAATGAATACAATATAAAACGTTATAAGCTTAGCAAGCTTCCTACTGCAAGCCTTTCCAGCTCCTACAGTAAGGTAGCAATGCGTGACCAATTTAATCTTTTTCAGAAAGGTGACTGGTTTACGAGCTCTTATGTTGGTTTAAGCATTAATGTCCCTATTTTTAGCGGTTTCGCAAAAAATGCAGAAATACAGAAGGCACAGCTGGAATTACAGCAAACACAAAACCAGCTTGAGAATTTAAAAGTATCTATTGATAATGATGTTAAGCAGGCCACAAACAATTTTCACAATGCTATAATAACGTTGGATTACCAAAAGAAAAATATGCAACTGGCCGAGCAGGTATATAATCAGGCAAAAAAGAAATATGAAATTGGCACAGGCGATAACCTTGAAATAACAAATGCTCAATCAGACCTTACAATAGCGCAAAACAACTATATCAGCGCTTTATATGATGCTATTGTGGCCAAGGTAGATTATGTGAAAGCAATTGGAAAATTATAAACGAAACAACAAAGAATAAGCATATGCAAAAGATTTTAAAAGTTGTACTGTTTGCTTCTTCTGTTTATTTGACTTCGTGCAGCGCTAAAACGGATAGCGGCGATAAAAATGGTGCACTTGCGCAAAAGAAGGCAAAGCTGGAAGAATTAAAAAAGCAACAGGCAAATTTATCGCAGGAAATTACAGCACTGCAGGCAGAAGTGGAAAAGCTCGATCCTTCCGCTAAAGCAGAAAAGGCAAAACTAATTTCCGTAAGTGCAATTACGCCTGAAAGCTTCACGCATTATATAGATCTGCAGGGAAGCATTACTGCAGAAGATATTTCTTATGTGGCGCCACGCAACGGCCAGGGCGGTTTGGTAAAAGCCGTATATGTAAAGCAGGGTGATTATGTAAAGAAAGGTCAGCTATTATTGAAACTTGATGATGCTATTTTGCTAAAGAACCTGAAGCAGGCGCAAACTGACCTCGCATATTTGCAGGATATGTATAACCGTCAGAAGAATTTGTGGGACCAACAGATCGGCACAGAGCAACAATTAATAGATGCCAAACAAAAAGTTGACCAGGCAGAAAATCAGATTGCAACTATCAAAGAGCAATGGAACATGACTAATGTGTATGCAGATGTTAGTGGCGTTGCCGATGCCGTAAATATTCGTGTAGGCGAAATGTTTACCGGTGTTGCAGGACAAACACCACAAATACGAATTGTAAACAACACGCGCCTGAAAGTAACAGCGCAAGTTCCGGAAAATTATTTGGGCCGTGTAAAAGAGGGCAGCAAAATGGTGGTTAATTTACCCGATCTGGGTAAAACAATAAAAACAACTGTATCAGTAGCAGGAAAGATCATTGATCTGTTGAGCCGTTCATTTTATGTAGAAGCTAAATTACCTTCTGATAAAGATTTAAAACCCAATCAAATTGCATTGGTCAAAATAGAAGATTATACAGTGCCCAAAGCCATAACAATTCCGGTGAATACTTTGCAAACTGATGAGAAGGGAAAATTTGTATTGGTTGCAGTTAATGAAAATGGCAAATTGGTGGCACGCAAAAAACCAGTGCAAATAGGCGAATTATATGGTGATAAACTGGAGATAAAAAATGGCTTACAAACCGGAGACCAGGTAATTACAGAAGGTTACCAGGGATTGTATGATGGGCAACTTATCACAACTTCAGCAAGTTGACAAAAAACAATTTAGCAAGCGACGGAAATTTTATAAAACTACAGCTTGACCTCTCCTCTCATCAATAAGAGAAGGCCAGGAGGCGAGGCTGCTTATAAAAGTTTCGGACGCAGAAGTGAGTGATGCCGGTATGCATCGGCACTGGCACAACGAAAGCGCATAGTAATAATAGGTGGTACCGTAAAATATCACGGTAACAATTATTAAGAGCAGGATATATTATCATCATTAGAATCATTTCTTTAAGAATCCTATCATGAGTGCTTTAGAGAACGTTAAAGACAAGTACAAACATTTCAGGCCAACAACATGGAGTATAAAGAATAAAACCTCCATTTACCTGGTGATGCTGTTTGTAAGTATGGCAGGAATATTTCAGTTCATAACACTCCCCAAAGAGCAGTTTCCTGACATAGTAATTCCAACTATTTATATTCAAACAATTTATGTGGGCAACTCTCCAAAGGATATGGAGAACCTCGTTACGAAACCGATAGAAAAACAAATAAAAAGTATAACGGGTGCCAAAATAAATAAAACCACGAGCACATCTCAACAGGATTTTTCTGCAATCATTGTGGAGTTTAGTACCGATGTAAAAACAGATGTGGCATTGCAAAAAGTAAAAGATGCTGTTGATAAAGCGAAGAGTGACCTGCCTACCGATCTTACTCAGGAGCCCAATGTGCTTGAAGTAAGTTTTTCAGAACAACCGATCATGTATGTAAATGTAAGCGGCGATTATGATCTGATGCGTTTGAAAAAATATGCAGATGACCTGAAAGACAAACTGGAAGAGCTTCCCCAATTAAACCGGGTTGATCTTGTAGGTGCACCTGAGCGTGAGTTCCAGATAAATGTTGACAATTACCGCATGCAAAGTTCGGGTATAACATTCAACGATATTGCCCAGGCAGTTGCTAATGAAAACCTTGATATTTCAGGCGGTTTGCTTGATGTTGGCGATATGAAGCGCAACCTCCAGTTGAAAGGCCAGTTGAAAACTTCATTCGATATTCAGCAAATAGTATTGCGCAATTTCCAGGGTAAGCCTATTTACCTGAAAGATATTGCAACAATAAAAGATACGGTAAAAGAAAAAGACAGCTATGCAAGATTGGATGGGAAGAATGTGATCACACTGAATATTATTAAACGCGCGGGTGAAAATCTTATTGAAACATCTGATGATGTAAAGCGTGTAGTGGATGAGATGAGGGGCACAACGTTTCCTAAAACCCTTAATGTTGTGATTACCGGTGATCAAAGCACAAGCACACGCACATCGTTCAACGATCTCGTGAATTCAATTGTGATTGGTTTCGTACTGGTGTTGATCATACTCATGTTTTTTATGGGTGTTGTGAACGCGTTCTTCGTGGCGTTATCTGTACCGTTGAGCATGTTCGTGGCATTTGTGTTTTTGCCGGGCGCAGATTTAATAATCGGCACACACGTAACGCTCAACTTTATTGTGCTCTTTGCATTATTGTTCGGTCTCGGAATTATTGTTGACGATGCTATCGTGGTAATTGAAAATACGCACAGAATTTTTACGCAGGGCAAAGGAAGACTTACTGCACCCACATCTGCAATGATGGCTGCTGGTGAAGTGTTTATTCCGGTGCTGGCGGGAACACTTACTACATTATGGCCATTCTTTCCATTGCTATTCTGGCCGGGCATCATTGGTAAGTTCATGGTATACTTACCTGCCATGCTCATCTTTACATTATCAGCATCTTTGATAGTTGCATTTATCATGAACCCCGTATTTGCAGTTGATTTCATGAATCGTCCGGAGGACGAATCGAAACAGCCCCGGACTGCCATGTTTAAAAAGCCCGGCTTTTGGATCGCAGTTTCACTTGGTTTGTTGCTCGATATTTTTGGTCAAACATTTCTGGGTAATCTTTTATTGTTTGTTGTAATACTGGTTATTTTTAATCGCTTTATTCTTACAGATATAATCAATCGTTTTCAAAGCCATGTGCTTCCTGCAATTATGCGTCGCTACGAGAATCTTTTGCGCTGGGGATTAAAAGGGTGGAAACCAGTGGGATTATTATTGGGAACAATTGGTTTATTCATCTTCGCATTTGTAATATTTATTATTTCTGTTGTTAGCGGAAGGGTGCCTGTTGTGTTCTTTCCCAAAGGCGATCCCAATCAAATTTATGTGTACCTGAAACTTCCCGTAGGAACAGATGTGAATTATACAGATTCCATTACCCGCAATTTGGAGAAAAAAGTGTACCAGGTATTAAATATGGATAAAGGCAAAAAAAATCCTGTAGTGGAAAGCGTTATTACCAATGTAGCATTAGGCGCAAATGACCCGATGAGCGGGGATCAAAGCAATCATCCCGAATTAGGGAGAATACAGGTTTCGTTTGTTGAATTTGCAAAACGGGCCGGTGTAGCTACGATGCCTTATCTTGATTCGATGCGCAAAGTGGTAAAGGGTATTCCGGGCGCAGAAATTACAGTAGATCAGCAGCAGAATGGTCCTCCTACGGATCCTCCCGTAAACATTGAAATAGCGAGTGAAGATTTTGATAATCTTATCAAGACCGCGGTATCATTAAAAAATTATCTCGATTCCACACAGGTTCCCGGTGTTGAAGAATTAAAGATGGATATTGATCTGACAAACCCGGAAATATCATTAAGCGTTAACCGTGAGCGAGCATTGATCGAAGGCGTATCAACAGGACAGGTGGGCCAGGAAATAAGAACAGCCTTGTTCGGAAGAGAAGTATCAAAAATTAAGGAGGGAGAAGACGAATACAAAATACAATTGCGCAATAATGAACTGCAGCGAAAAAATCTTATTGACCTGCTCAATATGAACATCACATTTCGCGATATGGGAAACAATGGTGCGATAAAAAATGTGCCCATCAGTTCTTTGGTGAAAGTAGATTATACAAGCACGTTGGGAAGTGTGAAAAGAAAGAACCAGAAACGTGTGATCACTTTGCGCTCAAATGTACTCAGCGGATTTACACCTACTGCCGTTAACCAGGTAATTGCACAAAAGATCGCTGATTTTAAAGGCAAACCTGATAATGTAACCATTTCACAAACAGGTGAAGGTGAACAACAGGCAGAAACTGTCGCTTTTCTTGGTAAAGCATTGGTAATAGCATTAATGCTTATTCTATTTACATTGGTTATCCAATTTAACTCTGTAAGCAAACCTGTTATCATTTTAACTGAAATTATGTTTAGCATTATTGGTGTATTACTAGGATTCACTATTACAGGGATGGAAGTATCATCTGTAATGGTTGGAATGGGCATTGTAGGTCTGGCCGGGATAGTTGTAAAGAATGGAATACTGGTGATAGAATTTTCAGATGAGTTAAGAGCAAGAGGTTTAAAAACAAGAGAAGCGGTTATACAGGCAGGTAAAACGCGTATCATTCCCGTTATGTTAACGGCAATGGCCGCTATATTAGCATTGATACCATTGGCTGTTGGTTTCAATATCAACTTCGTTACTTTATTTTCCGATTTAAATCCACATATCTTTTTTGGAGGCGATAATGTTGTATTCTGGAAGCCATTAGCATGGACAATTATTTTTGGTCTTGCTTTTGCATTTTTCATGACGCTCGTAATTGTACCGAGCATGTACCTGATTGCTGAGCGTTTACGCAGGCCAATGCGCAGCATGTTTGGTGGAAAGTGGATAAGCTTTTTGGGCATACCTCCGCTAACTATTTTCTTTATGCCTTTAATGGTGGCAGCTTTAATAAAACACAAGGTGGATGTAACACGCAGAAGAAGGAAATTACAGGGGAAAAAAGTAAATGATGCTTTTGTCGGGAGTTGGTTTTAATTCTGCATCGAAAATTTATGATATGATTTGATCATGGTATATAGTACTCTCCTATGATTGCCTCAAACGCCGTTCTTTCTATCAAGATACAGAACGGCTTTTTTTCAAATATAAGGGAACTATTTTTTGGAACCAACTGCATACACACTATTACAAGTACAAAAGCACAAAACAAATATAAGTTCATATAAGTTTGAACAAAAACCAAAGATTTATTCTGCTCGTTATCCCGGCCATATATTT
>DATBFI010000018.1:0-5179 GCA_036558585.1 Chitinophagaceae bacterium | reverse complement strand
GTAGGCATTTATGTAAAATTAAAAAATTATCTATTACTCACTTTAGGGTTGGGGCATCCTATCAATTAGCACATTGGACGATTCACATTCTATACCTGCTTAACTCCCACAGCACAATTCCTGCTGCCACCGAAATATTTAATGAATGCTTCATACCATATTGCGGTATCTCAATGCTGTCATCACACATTTTTAAAACATTATTGCTCACGCCCTCTACTTCATTGCCAAATACAACAGCGATTTTTTCATCTGGTTCTGTATGAAATTTTTCCAGTGAAATACTTCCTTCTGTTTGTTCTATTGCAAATATTTTATAATCTCTCTCCTTCAATTGCTGAACTGCTTCAATAGCCGAAGAAAAATAAATCCAGTCAACCGTTTCTGTTGCACCCAATGCTGTTTTATGGATATCTCTGTGCGGTGGCTGCGGTGTATAACCACATAAGCAAATACCTTCCAGCAAAAAAGCATCTGCCGTTCGGAAAACACTTCCAACATTATGCATGCTCCTGATATTCTCGAGAACGGCTACAATTGGATTCTTTATTGCCTGCTTAAATTCCTGCACCGTTTTGCGGCCAAGCTCATCCATACTTAACTTGCGCATAAGTCCTCCTTCCCTAAACGGAGTTTTCAGGTAAATGTAAGTCTGATTTATCAATGCTGATAAAGAACAAGCGTATAAAAAGTCCTGCCTGAGGCGGAACATAAGTTTAATACTTTTACAAAAAACCCGGCTCATAAAAAAATTGTTATGATATATTGGAAGTGCAAACATTTTAAAGAGCTAACTGCAGATGAATTGTACAGCATTATGCGTTTACGCAGCGAAGTATTTGTAGTGGAACAGAACTGTGTTTTTCTTGATGCAGATGATAAAGATCAGCAGTGCTATCATTTGTGCGGATGGGATAATAATTACCTTGTTGCTTATGCAAGATTGGTACCGGCAAATATTTTTTATGCAGAGCCATCCATCGGACGTGTAGTAACATCTCCTGCATATCGAAGAAACGGCGCCGGGCGTATGTTAATGCAGAAAGCAATCGAGGAATGCTTATTAATTTTTGATAAAAAAAATATTAAAATTGGCGCTCAATTATACCTTAAAAAGTTCTATGAATCACTGGGTTTCAGGCAATGTAGTGAAGTATACCTTGAAGATAATATTAAACACATACAAATGCTACTCGTACTTTAAATAAAATTTGTATTTTGCAACAACGACACCCTGTCAAACTCTTAACCAATGTCCAAAACTAAAATAATAACTGCTTTATTCCCGATCTTTTTATTGTTGTCATCATTTGCATTCTCACAGCAGACATATGATATAAATGGTCTAAGGGATCTTACTAATTATTGGGAGATAAATGCAAACATCGGCGGTAATGCTTTTCTTGGAGATTTAGGTGGAAATCTGGGTATTGGAGAACCATTGTTGAAAGACTATATGTTTAAAACAAACAGGTTATTAGGAGGGATATCAGGTACCTATAATCTTAACAATTATTCCGCTCTCAATTTTGGTTTAAATTTTACGAAAGTGGTTGGGGTGGACAGCTTTATAACCAATGCGGGGGGTATGGAGCGATGGAGATGGTACCGCAATCTGAATTTTAAATCAAATATTGTTGAAATGCATGGAACAGCTACTCTGTATCCCATCATGCTTATTGACAGGAAGAGAATTGAACTGCACCGGCTCAATCCTTTTTTAACGACGGGGATAGGTGTTTTTCATTTCAGGCCTCAAACAAACTTAAATGGTGAATGGGTCGATCTGCAACCGCTTAGTCTTGAAGGTGAGGGTTTTAAAGAATACCCCGACCGAAAACCTTATAAACTTATCCAAATTTATATTCCTATCAATGTAGGTCTGAAATATTATATAGATAACAAGTGGGCTGTAAGCACGGGCGTGCTCATGCGTAAAACATTTACGGATTATATTGATGATATCAGCACAACTTATATTAACCCCCAATTATTTTATGAATATTTTCCCGCGAAAAAAGCGGCTCTCGCTTCACAATTATATTCACGGTCCCGAACGCCCTGGAAAGTAAAACCCGATATTGAAAAAGCTGATCACAAAGACCTGGATAGTTATATAACTTTCTTTATAGGAATAAGTATAAGGCTTGATAAATACACTCCATTCTATTATCCTAAGTTGTAAAAAGGTTAATTGGTTATTGGTGCAAGCTTTCGTTTTTATGGGATTGCTCCATGATTCCTCGCTTATTTACTCGTTCAAACTTTGATGAACACTTTCCGCTTCAGTTTTGTTTTATTCTTACCAATTAAGAATTCTAATTCTTTTTACAACTCATACTACATCACTCCTCATCATTCACTCATTAATTCAATTCATGAACAAGAAATTTAGCTGTATAACTTTCTGTATTTTTTAGTAGCTCCTCTGGTGTTCCTTCAAATAAAATTCTGCCGCCGCCATCCCCGCCTTCGGGACCAAGATCAATAATATGATCTGCTACTTTTATTACATCAAGATTGTGTTCGATCACTAAAACCGTATTTCCCCTGTCAACAAGTTTATTCAAAACATCCAGCAGGTGCTGGATATCCTGGAAATGTAAACCGGTTGTTGGCTCATCAAGAATATAAAATGTTTTGCCTGTATCTTTTTTTGCAAGTTCAGTTGAAAGCTTTACGCGCTGTGCTTCGCCACCACTCAATGTCACGGCAGATTGTCCTAATGTTATATAACCAAGACCAACATCCTGCAATACTTTTATTTTGCGATAGAGATAAGGCACGGGCTGAAAAAATTCACAAGCTTCATCAACGGTCATATTCAGTACATCGCTGATAGATTTCCCTTTATAGCGAATCTCAAGTGTTTCGCGATTATATCTTTTACCATTGCATTTTTCACAGTGTACGTATACATCAGGCAAAAAATTCATTTCAATTACACGCATCCCGCCGCCTTCGCACAAATCGCATCTGCCACTTTTTACGTTGAAAGAGAAACGGCCTGCATTATACCCCCGAATCTTTGCTTCGGGAACAGATGCAAACAATGTTCTTATGTCAGTAAAGAAACCACAATAAGTAGCAGGATTACTTCGTGGCGTGCGGCCAATAGGGGATTGATCAATTTCAATTACTTTATCAATATGCTCCAGTCCCTTTATGCTTTTATAATCCATTGCAGTAACTCTTGAATTGTAGCAATGTTTCGCAAGAACAGGATATAGTGTTTCATTGATCAATGTTGATTTACCGCTGCCGCTTACTCCTGTTATGACAATAAATTCTGCAAGCGGAAATTTTACATCGACATTTTTTAGATTATTTCCTGTTGCTCCTTTTATTTCAAGAAATTTTCCATTGCCCTTTCTCCTTTCTTTTGGTACTCCAATATTTTTCTTGCCACTGAGATACTGGGATGTTTCCGAATCTGCTTTTATCACATCCTTCGGCGTGCCGGCCGCTACTATCTCTCCGCCATGTTTACCTGCTTTTGGTCCAATATCAACAAGATGATCCGCAGCCATCATAATGTCCTTATCATGCTCTACGACCAAAATACTGTTACCAATATCACGAAGATTTTGCAGGGCATCAATCAACCTGTGATTGTCTCTCTGGTGCAAACCGATTGAAGGTTCATCCAATATATAAGTAATACCCTGCAATTGCGAGCCGATCTGCGTCGCAAGTCTTATGCGTTGTGATTCACCCCCACTCAATGTTCGTGCAGGGCGATTTAAAGTAAGATATGTTAGACCAACATCGAGCAAAAATTGTACGCGCTCTCTTATTTCTTTTAAAATATCTTTTGCAATGATATTTTGTTTTTCGCTCAATCGTTTTTCAATGCCCGTAAACCATTGCATTAATTTATCCAGGTCAAGTTCACTTAATTCCGCAATATTTTTTTTATCTATTTTAAACCACAAACTTTCTTTTTTCAATCTCGCGCCATTACATGCAAGACAAGTCTTTAGTTCCATGTATTTCTCTACCCATTCGCGCAGGGTTTCTGTGCTGTTGCTTCCGGCGAACCATCTCTTCAGCATGGGAATAATTCCTTCAAACTCTCCTTCATATGGAGTTTGGTTAACTGCTTCACCAAAATCTTCTATATCGTTTGTTGTTCCATTCTCATTGCCGTATAATAAAATGTTCAATTTATTTTCGGGCAGATCTTTAATCGGTTTGTCAAGACTTATTTTATTTTTTTTTGCAAGTTGTTCAACATTGCGATACATATAGGCATCCCGCTCCTCGCCCAAAGGTGCAATGCCACCTTCTTTGATGCTTTTACCCGGGTCGGGAATCACTGCATTCATACTTACTGAATAAACAGACCCGAGACCCTTACATGCCGGGCAAGCGCCATAAGGAGAGTTAAACGAAAACGAATTTGGTGAAGGTTCTTCATAACTGATGCCTGTTTCCTCGCACATTAAATGTTTTGAGTACTGAATTAAGACCTCATCCTCCCGTCCCTGCCCATCCTGCAGGCGGGTTTCTCCAAAAGAGGAGGCTTTTTCCTCTTCATTTAAAAATCTGCTTTGGATTTTTCCACTCTTCTTTGAAGAGGGACCCGGGGTGAGGTCTAATAAAATAAACATCAGATCCTTTCCCATCTTCAATGTTTGCTGAACGCTTTGACTGATGCGCACTTTAAATTCATTCTCTACTTTTAGCCGGTCAACCACTACTTCAATGTCATGAATTTTATAGCGGTCAATCTGCATGCGGGGTACAAGATCTTTTATTTCGCCATCAACTCTTACTTTGAGAAAGCCACGTTTGCGGATATCTTCAAACAATTCCCGGTAGTGACCTTTACGGCCCCGCACCAATGGAGCAAGCAATGTTATTTTTTGTCCTTTATACTTTTGAAAAATATTTTCTACTATTTCTTCCTCACTAAACTTTACCATTTTCTTTCCCGTGTGGTAGCTGTATGCTTCCCCAACACGTGCAAAGAGTAAACGCAGGAAGTCATACACTTCTGTTACTGTACCAACTGTTGAACGTGGATTTTTGTTTGTCGTTTTTTGTTCAATTGAAATAACAGGAGAAAGCCCGGTTATCTTGTCCACATCGGGTCTTTCCATATCGCCAATGAACTGGCGTGCATAAGCGCTAAAGCTTTCCATATAGCGGCGCTGGCCTTCATTGAAAATCGTGT
>DATBFI010000017.1:0-4210 GCA_036558585.1 Chitinophagaceae bacterium | reverse complement strand
TGATGCAATGTTTTCTTGCCAATGAATATCGCCTCGCACAACGTGCAGCATGGAGCGTAAGCTGGGCAGCGAGAAAAAAACCTGAATTAATAAAGCCATACATAAAAGACCTTGTTGCGCAGTTAAGCCGTACTGATGTGCATAATGCAGTTATACGAAACAGTGTTCGTGTATTGGAAGAAACTGAAATCCCGGAATCGCTGCATGGCGATGTGATGAATGCCTGTTTTGGTTTTATCGAAAAACCTTCTGTTCCTGTAGCTATCAAAGCGTTTTCACTTACCACACTTTTTAATCTTTCAAAATATTATCCCGAAATAAAAGGTGAGTTGAAACTTATCATTGAAAATAATTGGAATAATGAAAGTGCTGCTTTTAAAAGCAGGGGAAAGAAAATCTTAAGTGCACTATAAAAAAAACCAACTATCCGCGTAAGGCCACCAGAATTGATTTGAACCACATAGATACAGAGACAACATAGCTTGCCTGCCTGCAGGCAGGTTCTTCACATAGAAACTATATGGATTTCTATTGTGTACTATATGTCTGTGTGATTCCCTGCAAGCTTGATACACCCGGATAGTCATCAAAAAAAACTTATTATCAAGTGGCTGCGTTCCTCGAATTTAACGCAGGTTTATTGACTTTAACAGACAGATTAATAAGTCTTGTATCTACCGATTTTTATTGTCTCTTTTAATAAATGTGAATCCTATTTTTAGTAATTTTTTGTCAATTGGAAAACCCGCTGTAGAATATTCCAATATTATCTTTGCTCTCTAAACTACGCTAACTATGGATCGTACTAAAGTTTATTCCAATACCCTGTTATCAATCGGATACGAACCAGATTCAGAGCTGCTCGAGCTTGAATTTGCAAGTGGCGATATTTATAATTATCACGGCGTACAACCCTATTTATACATGGGTTTAATGGACTCGAATTCAAAAGAGGTTTATTTCAATAAATACATTCGCGACAAATACGAGGTTGAAAAAAATTAGGGATAAAAGCAGGGAAGGATAGTTTAGCTCAGGGCTTATCAAATACTTTCAAATTTTACTAAAAGCAGGGTATAGCAAACCAAATACATTGTATTGTTGTTGATACAATTGATGAACAGCTTCATTGGTTTTGAATACTTTTGATGTTTTCACAAATGATCTTACCTGCGAAAGGTCTTTAATCATTCCTGTAGCGTACATGCCCATAAAAGCGGCACCCATGGCGGATGCATCACTGCCTTCACATAGTACCGTCGTTTTACCAAACATATCAGCAAGCAATTGCATCCACCATTCTGATTGTGTAACAACGCCGCTTACATAAATTTTATCAACGATTATGTTTTGCTCTTCAATCGCTTTTAGTATCTGTAGTAACGAAAATGAAATGCCTTCAATAACGGCTCTTGTTAAATGCTCTTTTTTATGATTGATGTGAAGACCATAGAACAAAGCGCTTGCTTCTTCATCCCATATGGTGGCGCGTTCGCCAAGGAGATAGGGTAAAAAAAACAGGTTTTCTGCACCTGCGGGCGCAGACTCTGCAAGGTTTAAGACTGAACGCAAATCTTCGTTAGCTGAAATTTTTGTCTGAAGAAAATTTTCTGCAAACCATTGTAAAGCAATTCCGCCGTTGTTGATTGCTGCACCGGTTACATACAAGTCATCTGTAAGCAAATACCTGAACAGGCCGTTCAGATCCTCAGTTGCAGGTTTTGGAATCACAACCCGTACAGCGCCACTTGTGCCGATAGTTAATGCCGCTTCATTTGTATTTAAAGCTCCGTTACCAAGATTGGCAAGACAGCCATCATTGCCGCCGATAACAAAAGGTATAGATCTCTTTATCCTTAGTTCATTTTTTATGGCTGGAATCAATTCCGTTTCCATATGTGTCGCAGGTACAACAGCGGATAATTTTGATTCATCTATACCGGCGGCATCCATTGCTTCCCTGCACCAGCAATTGTTATAAATATTATATAAGCCGGTTGCAGAAGCAATACCAGTGTCAACAATAAATTTTCGGAAAAGACGAAAAAAAATATATTCTTTTATGGAAATGAATTTGTATGCTTTCGCAAACAACTGTGGGTTTTCATTTTTTAAAAAAATAAGTTTACAAAGGGGAGACATGGCATGGACCGGTGTACCTGTTTGCCTGTAAATGTTTTTTCCTGATGTTGTACTTCTTAACTGCTGTGCCCAGGCTTTACTTCTTGTGTCTGCCCATGTTATAGCATTTGTAAGTACAGTGCCATTCCCGTCTACTGCTAATATACTATGCATGGCTGTGCTGAAGCTGATGCACGCAATCTCCTCATGTTGTAATGAGCTCAATGATTGTTGCAGCAATCGCAATACTGCCTGGAACACAAGCTCCGGATCTTGCTCATGCCAGCCTTCACCAGGTTGAATTGATGTTAATGTTTCTTTAAAGCTGCTGATTGTTTTTCCATTTTCGTCAACGATAACAAGTTTACAATTCGTAGTGCCGATATCAACTGCAATGATGTATAACATTTCTAATTGTTGAGCGTGAATATAATTCATATTCGCATTTACTATTGAATAGAATTAAATCAGTACAATGATGTTTCAGCAATTGAAGCGTGATAGTTATTTTGTGTTACTCCGGCGCCGCTCACAAAAAAATATTTTATTCCTTCAACTCAAAATTTATTTTTCATGATAATGTTTTACTTTCATGTTGTCAATATAACGCAAACCCCCGGAGCGGGGCTAATCTTGTTAAACACAAAACTTTAATTGCTCTATGCCAGGAATCCAAATCAAAAAGCAACCCAAAGATTATGACGCAATAATTATAGGTTCCGGCGCAGCCGGCGGAATGGCAACCTATGTTTTGGCAAACGCCGGTTTAAAAGTATGCCTGCTGGAAGCAGGGCCCATGTTTGATCCTGCAAAACATTCCAATCAATTAAAATTTCCATGGGAATCGCCCAGACGAGGCGCCAGCACTAAGTTTCGTCCTTTCGGCGATTTTGATGGTGCGTATTGGGGATGGGAAATTGATGGCGAACCATTTACAATGGATGAGGGAACGAAATGGGAATGGTGGCGTTCACGTATGCTGGGTGGAAGAACAAATCACTGGGGAAGAATTTCATTGCGTTTTGGTCCAAAAGATTTTAAACGTAAAAGCATTGATGGTCTCGGTGATGATTGGCCGATTAGTTATGATGATGTGAAACCTTACTATGACAAAATAGATAAGTTGCTTGGTGTATATGGAACAAATGAAGGATTGGAAGATGATCCTGATGGATTTTTTCTTCCTCCTCCCAAACCACGTTTACACGAATTATTTATAAAGAAGGCTGCAACAAGTGTTGGGGTCCCCGTTATTCCTGCACGCCTGTCGATCCTCACTAAAAAAATAAATAACGAACGTGGTGAATGTTTCTACTGTGCACAATGTGGTCGCAGTTGTAAGGCCTACGCAGATTTTTCTTCCTCTTCCTGCCTGGTGATCCCGGCGCTGAAAACAGGTAATGTAGATCTCTTTACCAATGCAATGGCTCGTGAAATACTCACCAACAAAGATGGTTTGGCAACCGGGGTTTCGTATGTAAGCAAAGATGATATGCAGGAGTACCAGGTAACAGGACGAACTGTTGTACTTGCTGCAGGTACCTGCGAAAGCGCCCGCCTGTTGTTGAATTCAAAATCTCAGCGTCATCCGAATGGACTAGCGAACAGCAGCAATGTTGTTGGAAAATATTTACATGATTCAACAGGTGCTGATATGGGCGGTATCATCCCTGAGTTATTTGATCGTAAACGTTATAATGAAGATGGTGTGGGAGGCATGCATGTGTATTCGCCGTGGTGGCTTGACAACAAGAAACTCGATTTTCCACGCGGATATCATATTGAATATGGCGGTGGTTTCGGAATGCCTTTGTATGGCTTCAGCTGGGGAATAGAAAACCTGAATGGTACTTATAAAATAAAAGGCAAAAAGAAAGAAGCCGGTGGTTACGGTGCGTCGCTCAAAGAAGATTATCGTTTTTTCTTTGGCTCACATGTTGGAATGGCAGGTCGTGGAGAAGCTGTTGCGAGAGAAGATAGTTATTGTGAAATTGATCCCAATGTTGTTGACAAGTATGGTATTCCTGTTTTGCGCTTTCATACTACTTATACCGATTACGAGATAAAACAGGCGAAACACATGAAGGAA
>DATBFI010000016.1:0-4180 GCA_036558585.1 Chitinophagaceae bacterium | reverse complement strand
TGATCCATCTGCCGGGCTTCTTAAAAAAACAAGGGAGCGCCTTTCCGGTAAGGCAGATTGTATACTGGGAAGTGCTTCTCATATTCCCGGAGCAAATAACAAATTCGATATTGCTGTTTCAGGTCCTGCACTCAATTACTTTCCCGACCTAAACATTGCATTTGCTGAAATGAAAAGAGTACTGAAAAAGAATGGGACCATTGCAGCCTATGTGTGGGATTATGCAGACAGAATGGACTTCCTGAGGCTTTTCTGGGATGCGGCAGGTGAGGTAGATGCAAATGCACGCAAGCTGAACCAGGGCATTCGCTTCCCTTTGTGCAATAAAGACAATTTGAGAGAGATTTTTCAAAAAGCCGGTTTAGCCAATGTAGAAACCTCGTACCTGGATATTGATACTATATTTAAGAACTTTGATGACTATTGGAATCCATTCTTTGGCGGACAGGGACCTGCGCCAAACTATTTAACTGCACAACCCGGCGATGTACAGGATGAAATAAAAAACAACATTATTAAAAAATTACTCGTTGAACAGGATGGAGCCATAAAGCTGATGGCAAGAGCTATTGCAGTTAAAGGAACATATAAATCTTAAACGACGAATAACTATAGCATTGCAGCAATGCCTTAAGAAAATTCTTTAAACCATGTTGCCTCAACGCATAGCTCTCTCTTGATCTTTTTTACCGGAGACTGAGCATTTGCTGCAGATTATTCCCATGTAGCACTGGAAGCAGATCTGTAAATGCTTCTGTCAATTATGACAGTTTTATACAGGTAATGCACTTAAGGATGGTTGTGAAATTGATTTCCTAACGAATGCCTGATTGTGTACGGTATTGTCGGTAGTTTTAAAGCAATTACATATCCGGAATTTCAGGCTCAACTAACTTAGCTAATTTTTCTAACGATTCTTGCCAGCCCAAATAACACATTTCTGCGGGTATCATCGAAGGAATACCTTCCTGCAAAATCTTAATTTCTGTGCCAACCGAAACTTTATGTAACCAAACCGAAGTAATCATTTCGCCGGGAAGACCGGGGTCGTCAAATTTATCTGTGTACTTTAAAAACTCATTCGGTTTAATCTCGAGGTATTTTCCCCCAAATGAGTGACCATTACCAGTTGAAAAATTATGAAAAGACATTTTATAAGTTCCTTCCACCTGTACATTCATTTCATGCACAGTACAAAGGAAGCCATACGGCGGTAGCCAGGATGCGAATGCATTGGTCTCAGTAAAAGCGCGATAAACCTTTTCAGGAGACGCTTTAAGAACTCTGTGTAACGAAACGCTGTTGTCAGACATAAAAAATTCATTGAGATTATCTACTCGTTTAGCTTAAGGCCCCGAAGCGACCTTTTTGTAAACATTAAAAATCAAGTGCCCGGAACAGGAATCGAACCTGCACATCATTGCTGATACCAGATTTTGAGTCTGACGCGTCTACCTATTCCGCCATCCGGGCATTTATTCATAAAGACCTTAAATATTCTTTGCCTATGCCACTCTTTAAATATTTCTCTTTTATTCTTGCGATTTTTCTGTTTTCAAAATTCTTCCACAAATATAATCGGGAAGGGCTTATAGCTCTTGGTTGATTGATTTTGACCGCTATTATGCTCAGGCAGTCTTCGCTGAAGATTACTTGTCGTTCCAACATAAATATATTCGGCAACAACGCTTTTTATAGCATATACAGAAATCATGCAAAGAGCTTTTTTACTTAATAACCCCTACATCATTGCTGATACCAGACCTGCCTGCCGGCAGGCAGGTTTTGAGTCTGACGCGTCTACCTATTCCGCCATCCGGGCTTGATAGTCATGAGTCATAAAAATCAGTAAGGCATTTTTCAATCTATGTGGTTCATCAGTGACTTAATGACTCAGTAACTTAACTTTCAAAAGCGGGTTGCAAATATAAGTGCATCATTTTTAACCTGCCAAAATACAGTTGATATTTGCCTGGTTATAACCTTTACTTACAACAACTTTTTTTTGGAAGAAATATATTCCTGACAACCTTTAGGAATTTTTTTAACAGGTTCATAATGTGCCAATGAGCAAATTTTAAAAATTTAAAATGTTGTAAACTTCGCCTGCAGGAATATTTACCTTGTCAATTAATTTATTAACCATTGAATCTTGATCTTCAACACTGCAACATTAAACCTGCAACCTGCAACATCCAACATTATCTCTTACATTGCAGCGCTAATTTAATTCTATGCTCTCGATAGGCCTTATTAAAGAAGGAAAAGTTCCAAGTGATAACAGGGTGGCGCTGATACCATCTCAATGCAAATGGCTTTTAAAAAATGCAGAAGGCCTCACTATAAAAGTAGAACATTCTGATTCGCGTTGTTTCAGCGATGCCGAGTTTGAAAGCGCAGGTATTGAAGTAACGGACGATCTTAGCAATTGCAATATTTTGTTTGGCATAAAGGAAGTGCCTGTCGATATGCTGATACCCGGTAAAACATACTTGTTTTTTTCCCATACAAAAAAGAAACAACCCAATAATCAGAAGATGATGCATGCCATGATCAATAAAAGTATTACCCTCATTGATTATGAATGCCTGGAGCATGAGGACGGGCAGCGCATTATTGGTTTTGGATTTTTTGCAGGTGTAGTGGGTGCACACAATGGTATGATGGCTTATGGTAACAGGACAAAACAATTTAGTTTGGGCAGGGTGTATAAACATAAGGACTATCGTGAATTAATTCATACTTACTTTGGTTTAAAGTTGCCCAATATTAAGGTCGCTGTTACGGGAAGCGGTCGCGTGGCACATGGCATTTTGGAGATCATGAACCTGCTTGGCATAACAGAAGTGGAGCCGGATGAATATCTCGAAAGAAGATTCAGTTATCCTGTATATGTGCAACTAAAAGGCCATGATCTTTATACACACAAAGAGTTAAAAACGTATAAGCGCGAACACTTTCATGAACACCCGGAGCAATACAGAACCCGCTTTTTACCATTTACCAGGTGCACCGATATTTTAATGAACGGAATTTATTGGGACAAGGGTATACCACGTTTATTCGGGAAAGAAGATATTAATGAAAGCTTTTGCATTCAAACAATTGCCGATATTACTGATGATGCCAATGGTTCCATCCCTATAAACCTGGGTGATCAAACTATGGAAGACCCTGTCTATGGTGTGAACAGAAAAACATTTGCAAAAACAGCGCCCTATCTTCCGGGTACTATTGATATCATGGCGGTAGGTAACCTGCCAAATGAATTACCACGCGATGCAAGCCGGTATTTTGGTGAGCAACTGATAAAATTTGTGTTACCCGATCTGTTGGGTAACGGAAGTGATATTTTGCAGAGAGCTACAATACTGCAACAAGGAAAACTTACCAAACATTTTGAGTACCTGAGCGATTATGCAAAGCATTAATGTAGTGAGTATTTTCAGAATGATTTTTGGACTGTCTTCACTCATCGTTTCTTGCATTCTTCCTCTGCGGAACATAGCTCGTCATGCGAGTCCCGCGAAAGGATTTGCGCATGGATGCGGCAATCTTCTTCATTGCCGCACAACATGGGAAAAAATTGAAAGAGACACTACAAACTTCGCATGGCCATCTGTCTACCGTAAACACGAAAATGAATGGAAAGTTGAATGCAATATCTCCGCAAAAAAATGACCCTTACAAATACAAATAATAATCCTTTAGCAATTCAACAAACTCATTAGTATATTTTCCGTCTTCATCCTGGATAATAATTTCTGATTTCTTCGTTGAAACTTCGTGTCTTGTGAATAATAAAATAGTTCTGAAATAATTGTGATCTGGTGTTTGCTTCACTAAAATTTTTTCCCGGAGATTAAAATTTTGTTGTGCTGCCCGATCAATAAATTGCTCCGTGCGGTGATACGCAAGCAGTACTGCAAAGCTTCCATCATCTTTTAAATTTTTATCAATTGCACCCAGCAACTCTTCCAAACTTAATTTTGCACCATGCAAAGCAAGATTGCGTTTTGCATTATTGCTTTTCAAATGGTTTTCAAAAAAAGGTGGGTTGGAGATGATGAGATCGTATTTGGTTGACTGGCTGATCGGTTGATTGGTTGACCGGCTGACTGGTTGAATTGTTGAATTACTAAATTGTTGGATAGAGGCATGGTAAACCTGCAATCTTTCT
>DATBFI010000015.1:0-8464 GCA_036558585.1 Chitinophagaceae bacterium | reverse complement strand
GGGTTTGAGATCAAAGAACTGCTGAGTATTATCATCACGTCCAACAGGGCCAGAAATAATTAACGGCGTACGTGCATCATCAACTAATACAGAGTCTACTTCGTCCACCATTGCGTAATGATGTTTACGTTGCACCATTTCATCAGGAGAGTGAACCATGTTGTCACGCAGATAATCAAAGCCAAACTCGTTGTTGGTGCCATATGTAATGTCCGCCTGGTAAGCTGTGCGACGCTGCACACTGTTGGGGGTATGTTTATCAATGCAATCAACAGTCAAGCCAAGCCATTCGTAAATAGGACCATTCCACTCAGAGTCACGACGTGCGAGGTAATCATTTACAGTTACTATATGCACACCCTCTTCTGCCAGTGCATTCAGATATGCAGGTAAAGTAGATACCAGCGTTTTACCTTCACCGGTTGCCATTTCAGCAATTTTTCCCTGGTGCAATACAATACCTCCGATCAATTGCACATCATAGTGCAGCATGTTCCAGGTAATTTGTCCACCGGCAGCAAGCCATGAATTTTTATAGATTACTTTGTCACCTTCTTCGCCAGGAGTCCCTGGGACGATTCTTATATAATCTTTTGTAACACTTAAATCGCGATCATGCTGTGTAGCAGTTGCAACAAGTTCTGTATTTTCTTTAAACCTTCGCGCGGTTTCTTTAACAACAGCAAAAGCTTCAGGTAAAAGTTCATCAAGTACTTCTTCAATTTTTTTATCACGCTCTTTTTTCAGCTCATCTACTTCGCGGTAAATGGCATCTCTTCCCTGTATGTCTGTATCTGCAAAGGTTTCGGCAGCTTGTTTTTTGCTCTCAATTTCTGCATCAATATCTTTTAAATAGTCTTTAATACGTTGTTTAAATTCTATGGTCTTTGACCGGAGGTCATCGCTGGAAAGTGATTGATATTGTTCAAAGTATTGGTTGATCTTTAATACTACAGGTTCTAATTGCTTTACATCTTTCTCGCTTTTATTACCGCCTATCAATTTTGAAATAAGCTTCAGCATATCCTTATAATTGAGTATTGATAATTATTATTTCTTAGCGTTCTACGCTGCCAAAAATCATGCTACCAAATATTAAATGGCAAAATGACAGCATTGAATTTAGAACGAACTTCAAAGGTAATCAATTGAATTGAGCAGGCTAAAGACACGAAGCTCACATTTTATAAAAAAATCCGAAAAGTTTTGGCGTACAGATGTAGCTAAAAAAATTTGATCACTATTGATCAGTCGTTTATATGCGGCAAGATGAAGCATTTTAATCTGCAGGGAAATATTTCCGGATAGCCCCTTGTGCCGGAAAAGTTTTGGCTGGTTATCCCTAACTAAAATTTGTTTGTTCCCTGTGATACAATCAACCGCGCTTAAAGAATTCACAACTCATCAACAAAAAATGAAACATAAAAACCGAAGGCCATCAATTTAGCTTGTTTCTATTACCTTTGCCACGATTTTTTGGTTCCGTAAAATAATAAAAGATGCCAGGTCAGCTAAAAGAGGTTCGCAACCGTATAAAGTCTATTGAAAGCACACAACAGATCACAAAAGCAATGAAAATGGTGAGTGCGGCAAAATTGCGCCGTGCACAGGAAGCTATTATACAAATGCGGCCTTATGCTAAAAAACTCCAGGAAATGCTGATCAATATTGTAAGCAACGTGGAAGGAGATCTAAGTCTCAGGCTCGCTGAAGAAAGACCGGTTGCCAAAGTATTATTTATTGTAATTACCAGCGATCGCGGTTTATGTGGTGCTTATAATTCAACGCTTGTTAAACTTGCAAGACAAACTATTGCAGATAAATACCCTGCTTTAGATAAAAAAAATAGTGTAACCATCTGGAATATCGGGAAAAAGGGTTACGAAAGTTTAACGCGGACGGGTTACAACACCAACGATACTTACAAAAATCTTTTGCTTAATATTAATTTTGAAAGTGTGCAGGCAGCTGCGCAAGCTGCTATGAAGGCATTTGAAAATAAAGAGTTTGACGCTGTAGAGATCATTTACAGCGAATTTAGAAATGCGGCTACGCAGCGTTTTCAATGCGAACCATTTTTGCCGATCCCTAAAGTGCAGAGAAGGGAAGGTGCTAAAAAGGCCGATTTTATTTTTGAACCAAATAAAGAACAACTGATCGCTGAGCTGATGCCTAAAATTTTAAACACGCAATTATACAAAGCCGTGCTGGATGCGAATGCAAGTGAGCATGGGGCACGCATGACGGCAATGGATAAGGCAAGTGACAACGCAAATGAACTTTTAAAAGTCCTTAGAATCTCTTACAACCGGGCTCGCCAGGCTGCTATCACAACTGAATTAACAGAAATCGTAAGTGGTGCAGCCGCGTTGCAGGGATAAGGCCCCATCCCCTGAAAAGGAGCATAAACTTGTAAACTTGTAAACTCGTAAACTTTGGAACTTAGTACAATAATTTCCCACATAGAAGCCTTGATTTTTGCCAGTGAAAAACCATTAACCAGCCTGGAGATTGTTGAACTTATCAACAATGCTTTTGGGTTTATGGAAGAACGTATATCACCTGAGCAGGTAGAAACCAGTATCCAGGGTATACGCGAAAAATATCAAAGTGAGTTATATCCTTTTGAAGTGCGTGAAAGCGGCGGCGGCTGGCAGTTTCTTACCAAAAAAGAATTTCACAAAACACTTGCACAACTCAATGGCGAACGTTTTTTGAAGCGTTTGTCAACTGCAGCTTTGGAAACACTGGCTATTATTGCCTATAAGCAACCTATCACAAAAGGGGAAATAGAAAGCATTCGCGGTGTAAATACTGACTACAGCATCCAGAAACTGCTGGAGAAAGAACTTATCGTTATTACAGGTCGCAACGAAAATTTGCCGGGCAAGCCCCTGGTTTACTCTACTTCTAAAAACTTTATGGATTATTTTGGCATCAACTCTGCAGATGATCTGCCCAGAATAAAGGAAGTAC
This sequence comes from Chitinophagaceae bacterium, assembly GCA_036558585.1. GTDB lineage: Bacteria > Bacteroidota > Bacteroidia > Chitinophagales > Chitinophagaceae > DATBFI01. The sequence goes on along the minus strand of DATBFI010000015.1, from coordinate 5,488 downwards.
TTGCAGAGCAATTTGTTCAACCAACCATTGTAAATCCCGGACATGCAAATGCAGAGGATCAAAAAGAAGAACCATTGCTCTCTGTTGACAGTAACGGCGATCTTATAATGAGTGCTGAAACACTTGATGATCCATCTCATCAATCTCATTCAACGGATAAAAGCGATACCGAAAAAAGGGCCGGCGGAAGCAAAGACGCAGAAGCGTAAGTACAGAAGTATAAATAATTTCTCCGTTTCATTTTTTTATTGGTACCTGATACAATCCTTCCCATATCGTATCTTCGGCAGTTATGAGCGAGCAACTTTCCAATGAACAATTGATCAGTGTAGCCAATCAGTTCGGCACGCCTGTTTATGTATATCACGCAGAAAAAATAGAAGAACAGCTTAATGAGCTCAGGAATGCTTTTGCAAATTGCAATGCTAAATTTTTTTATGCCTGTAAATCTTTAACAAACATTAATATTTTAAAATTAATTAAACAACTGGGAGCCAGTCTTGACTGTGTAAGCATCAATGAAGTAAGATTAGGGCTCAAAGCCGGGTTTGATCCAAAACAAATTTTATTTACACCAAATTGTGTTGATTTTGATGAAATAGAGATGGGCAAAACACTAGGTGTAAATATCAACATCGATAACATTTCGATATTAGAGCAATTTGGTAACAAGTATGGACACAGTTATCCTATTTGTGTGAGATTAAATCCGCACATTATGGCGGGTGGTAATTTTAAAATTTCTACCGGTCACGTAGACAGCAAGTTTGGCATTTCTATCCACCAGATTCGTCATATAGAAAGAATTGTGAAGACAACCAATTTGCACGTAACAGGTTTACACATGCATACGGGCAGTGAGATAAAAGATGTAAATGTCTTCCTCCAGGGTTTAGAAGTTATGTTTGAAATGGCGCGTCATTTTCCCAAGCTCGAATTCATTGATTTGGGCAGCGGTTTTAAAGTGCCTTACCAGGAGGCTGATGTAGAAACTGATGTTGTGTCATTGGGACAAAAAGTTTGTGAAGCATTCATGGCTTATGAAAAAGAGAACGGAAGAAAATTAGAGATCTGGTTTGAGCCCGGGAAATATCTTGTAAGCGAAGCCGGTTATTTTGTAGTGAAGGCGAATGTTATTAAGCAAACTACTGCCACTGTGTTTGCCGGTGTAAACAGCGGTTTCAATCATTTGATACGTCCTATGTTTTATGAGGCTTATCACCGCATCGAAAATATTAGTAATCCCAGTGGCCCGGAACGCATATACACCGTGGTAGGCAACATTTGTGAAACAGATACATTTGCATGGGACCGAAAAATAAATGAAATACGTGAAGGCGATTACCTTGTATTTTATAATGCAGGCGCTTATGGCTTTGAAATGAGCAGTAATTTTAATTCAAGGCTGAGACCTGCGGAAGTATTGGTAAAGGATGGAGAAGCTTTTCTGATTCGTAAAAGAGACGAGTTTGCAGATTTGTTACGCAACCAGGTGGAAGTGTTGTAAGAAAAAACAAGTTGCAAGTTTCAAGAAACAAGTTGCAAGTTTCAAATTGCAAGTTTCAAGGAGTTGGGTATCCGTAAAGTAATAAGTAAATTTTTTATTGACCAGGCTTTATAACGTATGGCATCTTTCGTTGCGTCGCACACTTGTACTTTAGACTATAATGCATCAAAAAGTATATAATCAATTAAATTGAATCTCCCTTTAGGGGATAGGGGCATGATTGAAATAAAAAACATACAAAAATCATTTGGAGACCGTGTAATAATTGATGATGTAAGCGCTGTTATGGAAACGGGTAAGTGCAATCTCATCATAGGGGCAAGCGGCAGCGGTAAAACCGTTCTTGTAAAATGTATGGTTGGTTTATTCAGACCCGATAGCGGTGAAATAATATATGATGATCAAAATATGCTGGCACTTAATGATGACGAACGAAAAAAACTTCGCCAGCAAATTGGGATGCTTTTCCAGGGCTCTGCATTGTTTGATTCTATGACGGTAGAGCAAAATGTAATGTTCCCGTTGAATATGTTTTCTGACTTAAAATATTCTGACAGAAAAAAACGTGTAAATGAAGTGCTCGCCAGGGTTAATCTTGAAAATACCAATAAAAAATTTCCCGCAGAATTGAGTGGCGGCATGAAAAAAAGGGTCGGTATTGCCCGGGCACTTGTATTAAATCCCAAATATCTTTTTTGTGATGAACCCAATTCAGGTCTTGATCCTCAAACAGCATTGGTAATTGATAAACTTATTAAAGAGATCACTTACGAATTTAAAACCACAACAATTGTGGTAACGCATGATATGAACAGTGTAATGGAAAACGGCGATCACATTATTTATCTGTACAGGGGTAAAAAGGAATGGGAGGGCACCAAGGAAGAAATTATTTTCAATAAAAGTGAAACGCTCAATAATTTCATTTTTGCTTCTGAATTTCTCCAGGATGCAAAAGATATGCGCATGCTTGAAATGAAAGGCAAAATCGACAATGATCGCAACATGGATGAACTATTAAAAACTCCGGGCGAGATAACATCAGAGCAACTTAAGAAAAAATAATTTAATAACATAAGCATTCGCTGGGCTTACCAAACCCATACATACTAGTAAAATTATATGTTTCGATCATTTACTATTTCGTTTATCGTCATGCTGAACACGCAGACTTATAAACGTGTAACCACTTTATCTGCACCTGTAACATTATAAAATAATTTATCTTTTTAAAAAGACTTCAACCCTTATTTTTGCGCAATCTTTCAAGAAATGAGTCAAACACTTTCGTCCAACGAATCCATTCCATCCAAGAAAAAGAAAATTATTGTTTTAGGCAGCGGCCCGAACAGAATCGGCCAGGGCATTGAATTTGATTATTGTTGTGTGCATGGCCTGCTCGCTATAAAAGAATGTGGCTACGAGTCAATCATGATCAATTGCAATCCTGAAACTGTTTCCACTGATTTTGATATGGCCGACAAATTATATTTCGAGCCTGTTTATTGGGAGCACCTGTGGGAAATAATTGAGCTTGAAAAACCTGATGGCATAATTGTGCAGCTGGGAGGTCAAACTGCACTGAAATTAGCAAGGCGCTTACATGAGAAAGGAGTGAGGATAATTGGCACTTCGTTCGATAATATGGACATTGCTGAAGACCGCGGCCGGTTCAGCGATCTGTTGAAAGAGCTTGGTATTCCATATCCTGAATACGGCACTGCTTACACTGCTGATGAGGCAATCGAAGTAGCAAACAGGGTTGGTTACCCCGTACTTGTACGCCCGAGCTACGTATTGGGTGGCCAAAGAATGCGTATCGTAATCAATGATAATGAACTGGAAAAAGCTGTAGTGAGTTTGCTGAAACATATCCCAAACAATAAAATTTTAATTGATCATTTTCTTGACCGCTGCCAGGAAGCGGAGATAGACGCGATCTTTGATGGCGATGATTTTCACGTGATGGGGGTAATGGAGCACATTGAACCGGCGGGTATACATAGTGGTGACAGCAATGCCGTATTACCTGCGTTCAATCTTACGCCGCTTGTAATCACTACAATGGAATATTATGCAGAAAAAATAGCAAGGGCATTGGAGATTCGCGGACTTATAAATATTCAATTCGCTATCAAGGATGGCAAGGTGTACGTGATCGAAGCAAATCCACGAGCAAGCCGCACTACGCCTTTCATTGCAAAGGCATACCAGATCCCCTACTTAAATATAGCCACGAAGGTAATGTTGGGTGCTGCCAAACTAAAAGATTTTACGCTTGATAAAAAGCTGGAAGGTTTTGCCATAAAAGAACCGGTGTTCAGCTTTAATAAATTTCCCAATGTAAACAAAGAACTTGGCCCGGAGATGAAGAGCACGGGTGAAGCAATACGATTTATTAAAGACTTGCGGGATCCTTATTTCAGGCAACTATATAAAGAGAAGAGTATGTACTTGAGCAAGTGAAGTGCGGATTTTGTATTCCACGTTTTGAATTTGAATTTAAATACTATATTGTTTGTCGTAATAGCGCTGATTTCTTTTTGGAGTCAGCTTTTGTATTTTAGGTCGTCACCTATTGCCTGCCCATAGCTTCAAACGTTGCACATCCAGAAACACAAGTTCAAACAAAGCAATAAATTTGTAGAAAATAAAAGTATGTCAACATCAGCAATAGATAAACAAATCAATAATTACCTGCCACAGTTAACTATAAAACAAAAGAAAGCTGTTCTTACAGTTGTAAAAACTTTTGCAGAAGAAACAAACGATTATGGTGACGAATTCGAAAAAGAACTAGACAGCCGTTATGCAGAGTATATAAATGGTGGTAAATTAATAAGCGAAGCAGAAGCAAACAAAAAAATAAAAAAAATTATTAATAGCAAATCAAAGAAATGAGTTATAGTAAAAGCATTCAAGCAGCACAAAATTTTGATTCTTCAATAAAGAAAAAATAAATATTCTTCGAAAAGATCCGATACGATACAGAAAACATACAAAGAGTTTAGAGAAGTACAACTACACAAGTATCCCTTTAACATTGTCTTTCTTGTTGATGAAAGAAAAAATATCGTTGTTATCTCTTCAATATTTCATCATAAAAGAAATCCAAAAGCAAAGTACCGGAAATTAAAGTGATGTTTTCCTTCATCGTACCTGCAAGGATTTGTCTTTAGCGAGGAGGTTGCAGCATTCAAATTAAATTGCTGAAGAATTTTGCAAAAGAGTCGCATAAATTTTTTAAAGACAGTTCCTGCACGTTCTGATTTTTTTCATCACATTATAATAAACCTTTTACTTTCTCAATCACCTGTTGTAAGTTACTTGCATCCTGCCCGCCTGCGGTAGCCAGGGTTTTTTGTCCGCCGCCGCCACCTTTAATTAATGGAGCAATATGTTCTTTAATGATCTTTGGCGCTTCTAAATTTTTAGAGGCAGCGATATTATCATCAATCAATAAAGCTACACTTGCTTTCCCTTCTATGTTTGCACATAACACAACAACATAATTCGTAAAAGAAGCTTTTAGATCAAAACATAACTTTTTCAACGCATCCGCGTTCCCAACATCAACAACTTCGCCAATAAAGTTAGTGCCATTAATTGTTTGAACTTTGTTTAAAAGTTGCTGCTTTATTTGTAATAGCAATTTATTTTCGAGACGCTCAATTTTTTTATCCAATGAATTCTTTTCTTCCACAAGTTGACGCAACGATTTTACAGGATCACTTGTTTTGAGTATTGCAGCTATCTCTTTTATTTCCTTTAGCTGGTTATAAAAAAAGTTTTGGGCTTCCACTCCGGTAATAGCTTCAATACGCCGAACGCCTGCAGCCGTAGCAGCTTCAGATAAAATTTTACAGGTGCCGATCATGCCCGTGTAATAAACATGTGTGCCCCCGCATAACTCCATCGAGAAAGCAGTATCAATAGTTACAACTCTTACCGTATCTCCATACTTCTCTCCAAAGAAGGCAA
>DATBFI010000014.1:0-2898 GCA_036558585.1 Chitinophagaceae bacterium | reverse complement strand
AATAATCAGCGTCTGATACTGCGATAGTCGCCATGCCGCCCAGTGTTTCGCCCGGTAGTTTTCCTTGCCAGTCGTCCACATGATTGAACGACCATATTTCAGTCACCGGGTTTGATGCCTTTGTTACATTTGTAACAATGCCGCTTTGTAACAATTCATTTTTCAACGCATCATAGTTGCGACTTAGGTCAACGCTTATATCCGTCATCATTAGGCGGTCGGCGTTATAACCTGTTGGTCTTTCTTTCGCATACTGTATTTGCTGGTAAACAATAATGGTGCTTATAATTAACGCAATGGAACAGGTGAACTGGAGTACCACTAAAATTTTTCTTGGTAATGCAGCAGATTTACCTATCTGGATGGAGCCTTTTAAAACTTTCACAGGCTGGAATGAAGAAAGATAAAATGCTGGTCGGCTGCCTGCGAGTAATCCGGTAAGCAAAACGTAACTTATCATGATAATCCAAAAAGCAGCATTATTGTAAGGGATGCTGATGGTGGTTTTGTTGAGAGAATTAAAAGCTGGTAATGCAAGCTGGACAAACAACAGTGAAAGAACAAATGCGAGAATAGTAATGACAATTGATTCGGTCAAAAATTGAAAAATTAAATTTTTTCTTTGTGAACCCATTGCTTTTCTTATACCTACTTCTCTGGCTCTTTTTTCTGAACGTGCGGTAGAAAGATTCATGAAGTTGATGCAGGCAATTAATAAAACAAGCAAACCAATAATACTGAACATTTTTACGTAATCAATAAAGCCGCCAACAGCAAAACCATTTTTAAAATCAGTATACAGATGCCAGTCTTTCATTGGCTGCATGAACACCTCTGCTTTTGCCGGCTTGTATATATCAGAAGAATATTTTAGCAACAGCGGTTTAATTTTTGGTTCTACCTCAGCATACGAAACATTGGGTTGCAGTGCCACAAATGTTTGAAAAGAATTATTGCCCCAGTCCGTAGCAGAATTTTTTACCCATTTTGAAGTTGCGCTGTAGTAACTAAAAGGGACCAGGTAATTAAACTGAAAAGTTGAATTGCGCGGAATGTCTTTCAGTACAGCAGTTACTTTCAAATCGTTCGTATTGTCAAGGCGTACTGTTTTATTGATCGGATCTTCTTTGCCGAATAAAGATATTGCTGTTGACTCTGTAAGCACAATTGAGTAAGGTTCTTTCAAAGCTGCATTTATATTGCCTTTCAGTAATGGGTATTGAAACATATTTAAAAAATCACTACCAGCCATTGCACCGTTCAGGTACAATTTTTTTTCTCCTGCCTTGAGTCCATGATGACCCATCCAGTCTGTTTGAACAACATATTTAACTTCAGGAAAATCCCTTTTCAGCACGTCTGCCAAAGGCAGGCAGGTAGAGTTTTGCGTAAATATTTCTCCATTATTGTTGGTCCGGTATCTTATCTGGTACACATGCTGATAACCTGGAAGAAAACGGTCATAAGAGAATTGATAATTCACCCAAAGACCAATCAATAATGCAACAGCCATTCCTGTTGCCAAACCAAGAATATTCAGCAAACTATAAACCTTATTATTTACAAGATTCCGCCATGCAGTTTTAAAGTAATTGCGAAACATAGAAGTATTTTTTTAAGTTAATACTGCAGATTTCCAGGCACACCTGTAGCTTAGGCAAAAGTGGTTTCAACGGGTATGCCAATCATAAAAGCCTTTACTAATAAGGGTTTCAAAAAAAGAGGTAACCAGTAGTGTGCGAAAACGGACGGTTTACTGTACGGAACCGGATAATAAGAAAGATTTTATGCGGCCCTTATGAACGACCGCGACCGTGATTACACAAGCACAGCCTGTTCAAATATTGTGGTGATTAAATTTTGATACTTTAAGCATACGGGCAAGAATTATTTTATCTTAAAACAAAACCTGATGCTCCGTAACTCTGTTGGTTAGATTGAGTGATCGCTCTCGAAAAGAAGTTATATATTGGGTCATTACATTTAGATCGCACTTACAGATATCAATTACGTATTAGTTTATGATAATCCATTTGATCGACGGTACATATGAACTATTCCGGCATTTCTATGGCCTCCGCCGATTCAATAAGGGTAAGGACAAACCATTTGGGGCCGTGGTTGGAATGTTGAATGGAGTATTGGAGATGATAGAAGAAGGGGCGACTCATGTTGGCGTGGCGACGGATCACGTCATCGAATCGTTTCGTAACAGCCTTTGGCCCGACTATAAAACCGGGGAAGGAATTGAGCCGGTGCTGCTTTCGCAATTCAAGCCGATGGAAGAAGCATTAGCGTCAATGGGTGTGGTGGTGTGGCCAATGATCGAGCTGGAAGCTGATGATGCACTTGCCTCTGCAGCATATCTGGCTGCTGCCGATCCGCGTGTTTTGAAAGTCTGTATCTGGACACCGGACAAGGACCTAGGGCAGTGCGTATATGAAGACCGTGTTGTGCAGATTGATCGCCGGGCTAAAACCATTCTGGATGCAAACATGGTACGTAAAAAGTTTGGTGTAAGTCCAACACTCATCCCTGACTTGCTAGCACTTGTTGGTGATAGCGCCGACGGTTACCCGGGAATTCCCGGAATCGGGAAAATCGGTGCAGCCCGCTTGTTGAACAAATATGGCCCGATCGAGGTTTTCCCAAAGAGCGTGCTTGGAAAACAACGAGAGATGGCCTTATTATTCAAACGCCTCGCTACTTTACGAACAGACGCACTGCTATTTAGCGATGTTAATCAGCTCCATTGGCGGGGTCCCACGCCAGGCTTCGAAGTACTTACAAAAAAATTAGGTGAGCCGCGTTTACTTAGCCGTGCAAACGCTGTTGCGGAAAAATTCCTTTAATCAATCTACGTAAATAAGGGGTTTAACTGGTAGGTGGTGCGATATC
>DATBFI010000013.1:0-2380 GCA_036558585.1 Chitinophagaceae bacterium | reverse complement strand
CTGCAATGCTTTACCACCAGCCTCTCCGTCACCACTAAACCAAACAACGTACTCCATATTATACTTCGCAAACTCCTGCAGCATTTGCGGAACAAGTTCAGGTGAACTGCTTCTTTCTCCGCATTCGTTTGACATAACTTTTTTTCCGGTTGCACGTGAAAGATAATCGGTGATTTCTTTTACTGCATTGGGAGTTATTTGTTTTACATCGTCTTTTGTACCTCCACCAATATTTTTTATTGGTTCGTATAAATGAAAGTTCACGTAATCAAGTGGTAGTTTTTTATAGGCTTCAATAAGTTTATCAAGTTTTGATGTTTCACCTTCTTCGTTATCTTCATCATCTTTAATGTTATTCCTTTTTTCTTTAAACCAGGCTGGTTTCATACAGCGTCTTGCAAAATCGTTTGCTTCCTTTTGCATGCCTCTTTTTATATAATCATTATATACAAGTAAACAAAGTCCCCTCCCTGTAAGCCCGGCATTTGTGACCTTTAAGCCTTTGCTGTGAACCACATTAATGGCTGCGGTTAATTCATTGATGTAATCTTCAATAGGTCCGCTGTGATATCTTCTGTTTAGTTCTTCGTTCTCAATAACAACCACCTCCGGTTGGTATTTATCCAAAATATCACTTAGTATTTTTTTGTATTTGGCTGTATCTTTTGGAAATGGTACAGGTGTTTTTTCTCCCTTGGTGCTTTGTACCTGTCCCCAATTGACATTCAGAATTACTTTCAATCCGGCGTTGATATACTTTTCATAGTCTTCATCGCGACCACTCCAAACCTGCATTACAATGGCATCTCTCACATAAGACACGCCAAGGTCTTTAGCGATATCAATTTTTTTGTTTACGTTCATCCTGCCGTGTACAAGCACGCCAAATTTTGTCTGGGCATTTAAAGCAGCGGGAATAGCTAAAAGTAAAAGGGCGATAAACTTTTTCATAATGCATATTTAAACTATTCAAAACAGATGAAATATATAATTTGCGTTAAATATTTCTTAGATTATAAATCAAATGGATTATATCATTAAAAATACGTTGATAGTTAATGAAGGAAAAATCGTGCCGGGAGATGTGATAATTAAAAATGGCAGAATAGAAAGCATTAAAGAAAGTGCGGACACGAAGTATAAGGTAAAAGAAATTGACGGGTCAGGAAAATATTTATTACCGGGGATTATAGATGACCAGGTTCATTTTCGCGAACCCGGCCTTACACATAAAGCAACAATTTATACAGAAGCAAAAGCAGCCGTGGCGGGTGGTATAACAAGTTTCATGGAAATGCCAAATACAGTACCGCCTGCTTTTACACAGGAATTGCTTGAAGAGAAATATGCTATCGCTGCCAAAACGTCTTTGGCTAATTATTCTTTTTATATGGGCACTTCAAATGATAATATAAATGAAGTGTTAAAGACTAATAAAAAGAAAAATGATGTTTGCGGTATAAAAATTTTTATGGGTTCCTCAACCGGAAATTTACTGGTTGATAGCCCGCTGGTACTGGATAAAATATTTGCAGACTCAGAATTATTAATTGCTACGCACTGCGAGGATGAACAGATCATTAAAGATAATTTTGAAAAACTAAAAAAAGAAAAGGGAATACTGGAGCCCTCTGATCATCCTGTGATAAGAAATGAGGAGGCGTGTTTCCAATCTTCTTTCAGAGCTATCCAATTTGCAAAAAAGCATGGAAGCCGATTACATATCCTGCATGTAAGTACAGAAAAGGAGTTGAAGTTGTTTACAAATCTTTTACCGCTGGAGGAAAAAAGGATCACCGCAGAAGTGTGTGTGCATCATCTTCATTTTACAAGTGCTGACTATGTAAGGTTGGGCAATCAAATAAAATGTAATCCTGCTATAAAGGCACCCAATAATAAGACTGCTTTGTGGCTAGCCTTGCTTGATGACAGGCTTGATGTAATTGCTACCGATCATGCTCCACACACTCTCGCAGAAAAAGGATTTCAAAGAAATGAGGATGATTCTCTCTCACCGTTAGCAGGCGGAAGAATTGGAGAAGGGCTTTATGAAAAGGCTCATGCAGGCTTGCCGCTGGTGCAGCACTCATTATCACTAATGTTGCACTATGTAAAAGAGAGAAAGATAACAATAGAAAAAGTTGCTGAAAAAATGAGCCACGCAGTAGCCAAATGTTTTCAGGTAAAAGAGAGAGGGTATATACGTGAAGGATATTATGCCGATCTTGTGCTTATTGATATGAATAAGTCTTACACAGTAACTAAAGAAAATATTTTGTACAAGTGCGGCTGGAGTCCCCTGGAGAATTTTACGTTTCCGGCAAATATATTGTACACATTTGTAAATGGTAATATTGTTTATGCCAATCCCGCATGGACC
>DATBFI010000012.1:0-8315 GCA_036558585.1 Chitinophagaceae bacterium | reverse complement strand
AATCATTATTGCTTGTAATGACAGGAATAATAAATTAATTCAATTCATTAATTTATTAACAACAATGTATAGGATAATGATTTGGTCTAGAGTTTTTCACTATGAATTGAATTAAAAATAACTCAAACCAATATAAGAACGAAGTATGATTAAGCAGTTAATGTATTTTCCAGGCTTTGCGTATTCAACAAAGTAAATAAATAAAACTTTAAAAATTGAACTTTTCAATAATAAAATTTTTTCTGACAAAAATAATTTGCTCTCAGGGATCAATATTTACAGAAAGCATGGTCCAAAATTTAATCAATCAAAATATGTATAAACAGCCGTGCATATTTTTTGTGTGATTCTCTAAATCCTGTTATGCTATTCCTGCAGTCAGCTTTTGTGATCCCGTTGATTAAAATTTTCCAGATTTTAAATGTTCAGCGGGTTAATTAGTTGATCCTATTTAGAAAATTGTCAATTAAATTATTTGTTCGAGTGTGTCTGAGAGATCGTCTTCACTCAAAAATCTTTCAATCGTGGGACTCAAATTTTTCCATAGAAGCTGCTAAAATTTTTTGATCCCGAGGTTACAAAAAGAAATTAGGGGATATCACTATAATGCCGGAATTTCTTGACTACCTTCATTTTCCTTGATTAAAGTGAATATTGATATTAAACATTTACCCCAAAAACTAATTTTATGAAACACAAATATTTAATACTCTTTTTTCTTACAGGCATTTACACAAATACATTTTCACAACCCACGATGGTACACCAAAAAGCAATAGGAGGGAAATTCGTGGATATCCTGTCAAGCCTGGATGTAACCAAAGATGGCGGATTGATTGCGGGAGGTTATTCTGATTCACATATATCCGGTGAGAAGACCCAAAACACCAATGGCTATGATGATTACTGGGTAGTGAAGCTTGACAAATTTCGAAATATACAATGGGATAAAACTATTGGTGGAAGTAATACTGACATTTTATACGGTATTCAGCAAACAAGGGATGGCGGTTATATTTTGGGTGGTTTGTCTTTTTCAAATAAATCGGGTGATAAAACGCAACACAGCAGGGGTGACGATGATTTCTGGGTGGTAAAGCTGGATGGTTTGGGGAATATTCAATGGGATAAAACCATTGGGGGCAACAGGTCCGATGATGTATCCTCTCTTCAGCAGACTGACGATGGCGGGTATATTGTAGGTGGCTCCTCTTATTCAAATAAATCAGGAGAAAAATCAGAAGGCAGCAGGGGCGACTTGGATTACTGGGTAGTAAAACTGGATAGTTCAGGGAATGTTCAATGGGATAAAACCCTTGGAGGAAATGATTATGATTACCTCACTTCTCTTCAACAAACCCGTGATGGCGGCTATATCGTAGGAGGAACATCTTATTCAAATAGATCCGGTGACAAGGGGCAAAAAAGCAGGGGTAGCGCGGATTACTGGGTGATAAAGCTCGATAAACTGGGAAATATCAAATGGGATAAAACTGTCGGCGGAGAGGGCGAAGATATTTTACGCTCTCTTCAGCAAACAAGAGATGGTGGTTTTATTTTGGGTGGCCGTTCTGATTCGGATATTTCAGGGGAGAAAACAGAAAAGAACCGGGATTCACTGTATGATACTGAGGATTACTGGGTAGTAAAGCTGGACAATTCAGGCAGAGTTGTATGGGATAAAACCGTTGGTGGAAGTTCTTTTGATTATTTGTACTCTCTTCAGCAAACATCCGATGGTGGTTATATTTTGGGTGGCTTTTCTGAATCAAATAAATCAGGTGAAAAAACAGAGGATAATCGAAATCCATTCTATCCTCCTACTAATGATTACTGGGTAGTAAAGCTAAATAAAAACGGCCATGTTGAATGGGATAAAACAATTGGCGGACTAAATGACGACAAATTATTTGTTGTAAAAGAACTTCGAAGAAACTACTATGTATTAGGAGGAGGCTCTTTCTCCGGAGTTACAGCGGATAGAAAGGTAAAATCAAGAGGTAGCTCTGATTATTGGCTTGTATGGTTGAAGTATAATTCCCCTGCTGTTCCAATTGCAACTACAGCCGGAAATGAAAATAGTACTGTTCAATCAAATAAAAACAAGACCAGGGAATTTATAGCGTATCCTAATCCTGCTAAAGATATATTGCACATTCAAACCAATAGCAAAACAATGGTCGCTTTAACAGACCAGGCAGGTGAGATTTTACTTACACAAATAGTTGAAGGCAATGGAATAATAAACATCTCAAAGCTGGCTCCGGGTATATACTATCTAAAAAACAGAACAACCGGCGAAGTGCAAAAAATTTTTGTGGCGAAATAATATGCTGTAAATTTTTTTCTTAACATCGGAAGCTGTCCGGTTAGGGTTGAATAATATTTGTTGTTGAATAATTAAATATCTTCTTCCCAAAAAAATCGTGATAAATTATGAGGAGCGGAAGCAGATTAATCATTTTGTTTTTTAAAACGCAGCACTATTTTTGATAACTTTAACCACATAAAATAGTTAACCATGGCCATCTTCAAGATCCAGGTAAATGGTAAAGAACACCAGGCAGATGTTGCAGCAGATACTCCCCTGCTATGGGTATTAAGAGACCATCTTGGTTTAACAGGCACCAAATATGGATGCGGCATTGCGCAATGCGGGGCATGCACTGTACACTTAAACGGAACCGCAGTTAGGTCCTGTTCATTGCCCGTATCAGCAGTGAAATCATCAGCGGTTACAACAATTGAAGGATTGTCAGAAAATGGTGATCACCCGTTGCAGTTAGCGTGGGATGAAATTGATGTACCGCAATGTGGTTATTGCCAGGCAGGTCAAATAATGACTGCTGCTGCACTTTTAAAAAAGAATCCGCGTCCTTCTCCTGAAGAAATTATTACTACAATGCATGGCAATATTTGCCGCTGCTGCGCCTACCATCGTATTCGTGAAGCAGTAACATTAGCCGGCACTAAAACAATCTAACTTATGTCAGCAACACATACTACAAGCCGGAGAAATTTTTTAAAACTATCCGCCTTAACAAGTGGTGGTCTGGTTTTAGGGTTCAATTTATTTGGCACCGATGCTAAAGCAAAAGTTATTACTCCGGATGCACCCTTTGAAGGAGACGTTGTATTCAATAGTTATTTGTCCATTGCGAATGACGGCACGATCACTATATTCTCTCCTAATCCTGAGCTTGGACAAAATATCATGACCTCATTTCCTATGATCGTTGCAGAAGAATTGGATGCAGACTGGACCAAAGTAAAAGTGATACAAGCACCACTGGATACCAATAAATTTGAACGCCAGCAAACCGGCGGAAGCGGAGCTATACCACATTCATGGAAACGCTTGAGAGTCGCCGGCGCTACAGCGAAGTACATGTTGATACAGGCTGCTGCTAAACGCTGGAATGTGGAGCCAGAAACATGTACAGCAGAAAATGGGTTTGTGATACATGCGGCATCAGGCAATAAATTGAGTTTCGGCGAGCTTGCGGAAGATGCTTCGAAAATTCCCGTTCCTGCAGAAGTTAAATTAAAGGACAGGAAAGAGTTTAAATTAATTGGCACTGCGATAAAAAATGTAGAGAATAAAAATATCACTACCGGCAAACCATTATTTGGTTTGGACTTTTATCGTGAGGGAATGTTGTTTGCCATGATACAAAGGCCGCCTGCATTCGGTACAAAGATCAAATCAGTTGATGCCTCAGCTGCTAAGGTAATGCCGGGTGTTATTGATGTGATCACGTTTAAAAACAATGTTGCAGTCGTAGGCAAATCAACATGGGAAATAATGAAAGCAAGAAAAACGCTGAAGATAGAATATGAAAAAGATGGCAATATAGAAAGCACCGCTGATCATGATAAATTATTTGTTGACTTGCTGAATAGTGGTGAGGCCACCCTGCGCCGGAAAGACGGAGACGTGGATGCTGCTTTTAAAAATGCTGCTAAAATAATTAAGGCTGAATACCAGTGCCCGTTTATTGCACATAGCACTATGGAGCCTATGAACTTTTTTGCTCATGTGAAGGAAGACGGTGTAGAACTCGTGGGTCCGACCCAGACACCTGCACGCGCCAGGGAGGCTGTTTCCAAATCACTCAACATACCGGAAGATAAGATCACATTGCAGTTAACACGTTTGGGCGGAGGTTTTGGCCGTCGCCTGAAATTTGACTACGTAACAGAAGCCGCAGAATTATCAGGCATCATAAAAGCACCGGTGAAAGTTATCTGGTCAAAGGAAGATGATATGCAGGGTGGCAGCTATCGGCCGGCTGTGTGTTATCGTTTTGAAGCAGCTTTGGATACATCAGGAAATATGATCGGTTATAAGCTAAGAGGTGTTGGTATCAATGCAGGTAATTGCACAAGAGAAGATAATTTTCCTTCTGGTGCAGTAGATAATTTACTGATCGAAAGTATTGAACATGTATCGCCCATTACCACCGGTGCATGGCGTGCGCCCATCACGAATTTCCTTGCTTTTGCGGAACAATCTTTTCTTGATGAGGTGGCAGCGAGTGCGGGTAAAGACCCTGTACAATTCAGGCTTGAGCTTTTGGCGAAAGCAAAAAGCAACCCGGTGGGCGCTATAAAATATGATATCAGCAGGATGGAAACTGTGATAAAAACGGTGGCTGAAAAATCTGGATGGGGAGCAAAGAAAGACGTAGCACAGGGCTTTAGTGTTTACTTTTCACATATGTCATATGTCGCCCAGGTTTGCGAGGTTGCAATACAGGATAGCAAACCGGTTGTAAAGAAGATTTATGCTGTTGCAGATTGTGGCGAGGTAGTGAATTTAAGCGGTGCGCGGCAGCAGGTGATGGGCGCGATCGTGGATGGATTTGGGCATGCGATGTACGGGAAATTAACTTTTAAAGAGGGTGCTGCCGAACAAAAGAATTATAATAATTACCGCCTCATCCGTATGAAAGAGATCCCTGAGATCGAACCTCATTTTGTTGATAACGGGATTGACCCGACCGGTTTAGGTGAGCCGGCTCTTCCACCAACAGGAGGTGCGGTAGCCAACGCGATTTTCAAAGCAACCGGCAAACGGTTAAGAAAACAACCATTTATAGAAGAAGATGTTTTTAAAACTACTGGTTAGGGGTCATCTGAACTATATAATTTAAAGTTTTTTTATAAAGTACCCTCTTTCTTAAAGTCAGTTTGTAAACAGGCTTGCTCTAACATAAATAATTTTTGCTGGTAAAGACCAAGGTAGTCACGCTTACATTCTACCTTCAAAATCAACTTATTGTTTACTAGTATAAATCCCGGTAAGGAATGATAAAACCTTATGAAAGAAATTAAATCCATCATTAACGCATATAATACAATTGATTTTTCAAATACTAAAGCTGCGTTGGCAACGGTTGCAAGAGTGGAGGGTTCTTCTTATCGCAGAACAGGGGCAAGAATGCTGGTACTGGATAACGGCACTTACCTGGGCGGTATAAGTGGGGGCTGCCTGGAAGGAGATGCTTTACGAAGGGCACAAAAAGCAATTGCACAAAAGAAATCTTCTATTGTAACATATGATACAATGGAGAACGACGATGCTCAAATCGGTGTTGGATTAGGTTGCAATGGTATCATTGATGTTTTATTTACACCACTGGATAATAAAGATGAAAACAACCCGGTAAAATTATTGTCATCCCTGACAGAAATAAGGGAGCCGGGAATAGCAGTTGCTGTTACTGGCTGTCCTGGTGAAATGGATTTACTGGGAAAGACAATTCTGTATGTAAATGATGAACAATTTGTACGGGCCTTTCCAGTAGATCGAATCGTTTATGAAGTTTTAAATGATATTCATCATTGTTTAAATGCTCAAACGTCTGCAACATTCATTTATAAAACTGCAAACGATACTCAGGTAAAAATTTTTATTGAAGTGATAATACCGGTAACGCATCTTGTGTTGTATGGAGGAAATTATGATGTACACCCGGTAGTGCACATTGCAAAAGAACTTGGATGGAATGTTACAGTTGTTATGAATATTCATAAAGCAGACAGATCGTTATTTACAATTGCAACACAGGTGCTGCACAACAAAGGAGAGCAACAACCTTTAATTGACAATTATGCTGCAATTGTGTTAATGGCGCATGACTACAAAACAGATTTCAATAACTTGCAGGATGCACTCACAACAAAGGCAAAATATATTGGTTTGTTGGGCCCGCGCAAACGGAGTCAGAAAATGTTTGATGAAATGATGAAGGAAGGCAATCCTGTTTCCGAAGAAGATTTGCAACGCATTTTTTCACCGGCAGGCTTGGATATAGGTGCAACAACACCGGAAGAAATTGCTTTGTCTATCTGTGCAGAAATAAGAAGTGTTTTTGCGAATAGAAAAGGAATGTCCCTGCGGTTGAGGGAAGGAACCATTTATGGAAATTAAGTATTCAGATTAGCCACTAAGGCACAGAAAACACAGAGAAAACTTCAGTGTTTCAGTGTAATCTGTGGCAAACGATTTATGTGAATTGATTAGCCAAACAGAACACAGAAACACAGAAGATGATTGATTGCTCTTGAACAAACAAAAAACTTTCAGTGTTTCAGTGTAATCTGTGGCAAAATATAAATTTGAAATTGTGTTGATAGATAATCATGGAAGAACAATCAACTACTTAAGACTTGCGGTAACAGACAGGTGCAATCTTCGCTGTTTCTATTGCATGCCTGAAGAAGGTATTGACTGGCTACCCCGTCGTGAGTTGATGACTTATGAAGAAATGTTGCGCATTTGTTCATTGCTTGTAAAAATGGGTGTAGAAAAAATTCGCATTACCGGTGGTGAGCCTTTTGTAAGAAAAGATATTATGGAGTTGATTGCAAGCCTGTCTTTGATAAAAGGGCTACAACAATTAACGGTTACTACAAATGGCATTCTTACTGCTCCGCTTGTTCCTGAATTAAAAAGATCAGGAATTCATTCAGTCAATCTAAGTCTTGATACGCTGGACAGGAATCGCTTCTTCTCCATTACGCGGCGCGACGAATTGCTAAAGGTTCTCGAAACATTAGAGCAATTGTTGAAATATAATATTGATGTGAAAATAAATGCAGTAGTAATGGATCGGAAAAATACTGAGGATATTATTCCACTTGCAGAATTAACCAAAGACATTCCTGTAAATGTTCGCTTTATCGAGGAGATGCCGTTCAATGGTGAAGGCAGTCATTATCCAGATTTGCAATGGAATTATATCCGGATACTTGAACGCATTAAGGAAAAGTATCCTGGCATCCGGAAAATTCCTGATCCTCTTTATTCAACATCTTACAATTATCACATTCCCGGTCATAAAGGCAACATAGGAATTATTGCTGCCTATACACGCACTTTTTGCGGTACATGTAACCGCATTCGTGTTACACCGCAGGGTATGCTCAAGACCTGCCTTTACGATGATGGTGTTTTGAATGTAAAAGATCTCCTGCGGGAAGGCTTGAATGATGACTCAATAGCAATGAATTTAGTACAGGCAATGCAGCATCGTTCAAAAGATG
Source organism: Chitinophagaceae bacterium (assembly GCA_036558585.1). GTDB lineage: Bacteria > Bacteroidota > Bacteroidia > Chitinophagales > Chitinophagaceae > DATBFI01. The sequence continues at coordinate 764 of DATBFI010000012.1, read as the reverse complement.
GTTGGGAGGCAGAAAGGTCAAGAAAAGAAAAGGCACCCGTTCATGAAAGCATGGCAACGATTGGAGGATAAAATCAGTTTACAGTTTGCAGTATTCAGTCGGCAGTTGAGACAGGTAAATGATATTTTTATGTACTTAGCTTTTGTGCCTGCTATGAAACATCATTGCGTCGCACACTTTCTCTGAAGGTAATTCTATGGAGCAGTGTGAAGAGTAGATGGCTCATTCCCTGCCTGCCGTAGCCAAGTTCGGTATGACAAACTTTAAGCTCCTTAGTGGAGCCAAAATTTTATTCATCAGTTTTAAATTCATTCTTCAGCTTGTCTGCCGACAAGGCAGGCTTGTCATCCCGACGTTAGGAGGGATCTATAGTTAACCTTCATGGACTTGTTTTTTGTGGGGATATACTTTTGAACATGATGCATCTTTGAGATTCTGTGAACACTATAAACGCCAAACAACAACGATAAACTTTAACACTCACTACTCACCATGGTAACCGTTGAAGAAGCAGAGAAAATCATTTTAGCACAAACAAAAAATTACGGAGCAGAAAGTGTTTACTTCGAAAATGCTTTGGGAAGAGTACTGGCAGAAGATATAATAGCCGACAGGGACCTCCCGCCATTCAATCGCGTAACTATGGACGGGATTGCCATCCGCTATGCAGCGTTTGAAAATGGGATACGCACTTTCCGCATCATTGCAATACAAGCTGCCGGAGATACACCTTTTGAAATAAATCATCAGAGCGAATGTATAGA
>DATBFI010000011.1:0-3165 GCA_036558585.1 Chitinophagaceae bacterium | reverse complement strand
TTCAATTAAATATTTTACCTTGGTTTTGCAGTGTAATTCATGTCCTGGGATTACCGTACCAAACTAACCAGTGAAAGGCGCTTTTTCAAATATTTGTTAACCTCAAAATCTTGCCGTAATGAAAAAGTTGCTTTTTATTCTTATTATTTCAATCATTTACAGCGCTTGTACAAACAGAACTGCAGGCCTGCATGAAATTGGAAAAACTGACCCGGTTTCGCTTCCTTATATTCCTGATTATTCTTCAAAGTTTTCAATAGCAAATGATAGTAACTCTTTAGCGGTCCTGAACAATTATAAAGCATGGGAAACAGGGGACATGGACGCATTCAGGAATACGCTTGGCGATTCAATTTCATTTTATTTTTCCAATGGAGAAAAATTCAGGGGAACAAGGGATTCCGTAATGTATTATGCATCAAAATTCAGGGACAGCCTTTCAAAAGTTGAAATAAAAATGGATGCATGGATTCCTCTTCATACAGAAGATAAAAATCAAGATTGGGTTAGTGTTTGGTACACTGAAATCGATACTTATAAAAACGGTAAAGTTGATTCTGCTTATTACCAGGATGATAACATGCTTGATAAGAACAGAAGAATTGTATATACTGATTCACACAAACGGGTATTGAAATAATCTACTTACCAGGTTGTACCCTGCTGTTTTTGTAGTACATGAGAAAGGGCTTCATGAAATTTTTCATGAAGCCTTTAATTTTTAAAACAAAAGAAATTAAATATTTTGACCGCAATGCCCTTGTCCAAAGGACTCCTTCGGAGATCAAGCTGCAATGCTACTGTGGCTTCAGCATTTGAACCTTGATGATTAAAATCGAAGACGTTTCTTTATTTCTTTCCTTTAGGAGGACGGGCCTAAGATTTTTACAACTCCAGTAAAGTTTTAACGGGATCTTTTCCAAACAGCAGTTGTTCAGGATTTTCAAGTAATTCTTTCACCCTTACCAGATAACTTACACTTTCTCTTCCATCGATAATTCGGTGATCATAGCTCAGGGCCACATACATCATGGGTCGGACCACTACCTGCCCGTTTATTGCCATGGGCCGTTCCTGTATTTTATGCATGCCAAGTATCGCACTTTGCGGAAGATTAATAATTGGTGTACTCATTAAGCTGCCAAATACGCCGCCATTGGTAATCGTGAAAGTTCCGCCCTGCAATTCTTCCATGCTAAGTTTATTATCTCTCGCCTTACCTGCAAGTTCGATCACTCTCTTTTCTATATCGGCCATACTTAAGCTTTCAACATTACGAATAACCGGTACGGTCAGGCCTCGAGGCGTGCTTACCGCAATACTTATGTCAGCATAATCATGATATATTAATTCGTCTCCCTCAATATAGGCATTTACCGCCGGCCATTCACTCAATGCAATTGCACAAGCTTTTGCAAAAAAACTCATGAAGCCAAGGTTAACACTGTGTGTTTTATTAAATGCGTCTTTATGCTGTTTGCGTATATCCATAATCCGTGTCATATCCACTTCATTAAAAGTGGTGAGCATTGCAGTCGTGTTTTTTGATTCAACAAGACGACGACTAATGGTTTTACGCAGGTTGGTCATTCTTTCGCGCCGTTCATTGCGGGTAAAGAGTGGCTGGCCATCAAATGCTTTTTTGCCGGGGTGCTCAAGGGCCTCCAGCACATCATGCTTTAATATTTTGCCGCTTGGCCCTGATGGTTTAATGGAAGATGGATCAACTTTTTTATCAGCAATAATTGCAGAGGCAACAGGCGTTGCTTTAAGATTGTTCGAAACAGGAGCAGCAGCCGGAGGTTGTTGTACTGCCACGGCCGGCCTTCCTTCTTTTTTAGTGCTCGTTTCTTGTGGTCTTGGAACTGGTTCCTGTATTTTAGCAGTTGTTTCCTGTGCTTTAACATCTGCTTCGGCAATCTTTGGTTCCGCAATCTTTGGTTCTGTAACCTTCGTACTTACAGCAGGTTTTTCAGCAGTTTCATCAATGTGGGCCAGCACTGATCCTACATGAAGTGTATCTCCCTCTTTTGCTACGGTTTTTAATGTGCCTGCCTGTTCTGCATTTACTTCAAAAGTGGCCTTCTCGCTCTCCAGTTCTGCAATTACCTCATCGCGATCAACATAATCGCCATCCTGCTTTAGCCATTTTAATAAGGTTACTTCACTGATAGATTCGCCAACTGATGGAACTTTTATTTCAATCATAAATTTCATTTATGAACTGCAAACGTACTTTAATTTCGATAAATAAAAATATCACGGTTATACCTAACCTTTTTAGTTTTCAACAGGTATTCAACGATGACCCTGGACACGGGACATTACAAGGCAATTTTCTCTTCTTGTATTTGTGCGGAAGGTATTAATTTTTGTATTATCCAGCTTAGACCTATTACTGCCAATGCGCCTAATACATTTAACCACAGGAATCCAAATCCTATTACGCCAAACTTATCAAGCAAATAAGTAATCACAACAATTACTTCACCAATAACTGCGCTGTAAAAAACTGCATTTCCTTTGATTGATGTCATATAAAATGCAACGAGAAAAATACCAAGTATCACACCATAAAACAAAGAACCGTATTCATTTACTGCCTGTATAAGGCTACCCATATTCGTTGAGAACTGGGCTACGATGATGCAAAAAATCCCCCAACCCAAAGTGAACCATTTTGATAAACGATAATGGTGGGCTTCCTGCAGGTCGCTTACTTTAACGTGGGGCTGATGTTTTTTTATCCTGCAATAAAAATCTATCATAGTGCAGGATGCCAACGAATTTAATGCTGCAGCTATTGATCCCCATGATGCTAAAAAAATGATGGCGATGAGTAGGCCCACTAAACCGGCTGGTAAATTATCTACCACATACCGAATAAAAATATAATTAGTATCATTCGTGTCGGTGGTGCCATCTGCTTTTTTAAGAATGTCTTTGTATTGCTCGCGCAAAACATTTACCCGGGCATTTGCTTTTTGTAAACTGTCTTTATAAGATGCTTCATCACTGTTATTGGCATGCAACGCGTCAACATATTTTGTTGCATACATTTTTTGTTTTGAGGATGCTTCATCATATTGTTGTTGTATTATTTTCAAACTGTCGCGATAGGTTGAAGCATATACTTTTTCATCAACAACTTTATTAAAGAATATA
>DATBFI010000010.1:0-4900 GCA_036558585.1 Chitinophagaceae bacterium | reverse complement strand
CTGTTTCAACTGCTGTGTCAGAAGGAATAAAAGATATGTTTAGGGAAATGGGTTATCGCTTTTGATGAAAATGATCAAACAGTGTAAGTGCAGATGTGCTTTTATATTATGACCAGCTCCTCCAAATAGAAATTGAAAAGCATAAAGAAGATCATTATGAAAAAAGAGCTTAAAAGTTGAAGAGTTTTTTTGATGATAATAATTTCTTGTATAAGTATTACAGAAGTGAGCTCACATATCCTGATGATAAATTATTTGTGCAGGAAGATAATGATGCAAATAATGCAACACATATCCTATCCCGGGCGATTGGATTTCAAGCGTTACCTGTGATCTCTTTTAAGATTTCTGTTGATTCAATGCTTGTGAAGCCCAATAAACAGGCCAGCTAATATTCAAATAGGAGGAGACCATTCAGTAAACTGTATGTGTCATTTGTTAGAGAACGGGAAAAATGTAAGAATGACACAAAACATCACGACCTTAAGCAAAAAGCCTTGCAGTTTAAAGACTACAAGGCTTTTGTTGTGCCCAAGACTGGATTCGAACCAGCACGTCCTTGCGAACGCTGCGACCTGAACACAGTGCGTCTACCAATTTCGCCACTTGGGCTTACTAAGTCACAAGTCAAAAAAGTTAATAAGTCAGCAAGAAAAAAAATCACTTAATAACTATTTCAATAATGACTTTGACATAGTTGCAAATATAACTGAATAGATCATTCTCAAAAGAGGTTTTGCACACTTTTACATTTATCGCCTCCGGAAGCCATTACACGACCATCAAACTACAGCCGCGGATATCACTGTTATCCACTCGTCCCAGTACTTCAAAACTGTCATCTTCATGTATAGTACCTACATCATCTGTTGCAATAAATGAACAACTGTAAATATTAGCGAGATCAATTATATTCAATATGCCTCTTCCTTTTTCTTTTACAATCACTGGATCTTCGTCATCCCTTACCAGCACTTTCATCCAGGGAGGGCAAAAAAATTTTCCTTCTCCTTTTGAATAGGCCTGGCTTAGTAATTCAGTCATGCCATATTCAGAATGCACTTTGTCTATACCGAAACTATTACAGAGCACAGAATGCATTTCCTGTCTTGTTAATTCTTTTCTTCTTCCTTTCATTCCACCTGTTTCCATCACCAACGTATATTGAAGATGCATAGGATATTGTTCTGCAAAATCAAGCAGCGCAAAGCTTACACCGATCAGCAATGTTTTTTGTTTATTCTTTTCGAGTTGCATCAAAGTGTCTTTCAACCTTTTAAAATCATATAAATAAAAACCACTTAGGGCATTGTTGCTTTGCTTTATCAGCTCATCAACCATCACTACAAGTGATGAATTTTTTCTTTCCAGGTAAGAGGGCAATAGCCCGATTATGCACCAATCTTTCACATCTCCATAAAATATTTTAAAGGCTAAAAGAAAACTTTTTTTGTATAACGCCGTGTCTTTCAAATAATGCCTGCCTGGTATAGATTCTGTTGTACCGCTGCTTTCAAAAATATACCGCGGATCAAATGCACCACACACCACTTTATGTGTTTTAAAAAAAGAGACAGGGAGAAAAGGAATGTCTGCAAGAGAAGATATTGAAGCAATATCTTTCTTTAGAATATCGTTCCATATCCTGTAGACATTATTTTGGAGATATTGGTATTTGAATACCTGTATAGCCTTTTCATTAAATGGCTGATTATACTCAAAAATATTGTTAACAATTTGCATTTGTTCCATGAACAGTTAACCTGTTTTGTATAAATTTGAATTGAAAGAGAAGCAAATGAAGACAAAATTATTGATAACAATAGCAGCAGGCTTGTGCTTTACGGCATGCAGCAAGGATAAATTTACAACCAAACCCCAGTTGGAATTTGAAAGTGTAAATTCAAATGTTATTGGTCCCGGTCAGCAGCTTATCATGACACTTAAATACACTGACAGGGAAGGAGATATACAAAACTACATTTATGTTCAAAGAAAGCTGGTAAATGATTGCATTAACGATACATTGGGCAAGGCACAAAGTATTCCCTCCAATGTTCCTGAAAAATCTAATGCTGCAGGTGAGATCGTAATAAGGTATTCATACTCCCCGGATGTCACATATCCCCTGATCGGCGAACCGTCCTGCCCGGGTAACGACACTTGTATTTACAGGTTTGCACTTGCTGACAAAGCCGGAAATGTAAGCGATACAATAGCCTCGCCGACGATTGTAATTTTAAAAAGATAAGCATTGCTAAAAAAGCTTGCACATTTTATTTTTTTCGGAAATTATTTTTACGGCTGTTGTGCAGTTGCTTTAGCCATAGAAGCCAGCTTTCAGCAAAACTTACCATTAAATTCAGTATCCTTTTACCTGCTCCTGTTTTCCGTTACAGTGCTTTTCTATACCTATGCATATATAGAGGAAAAAAACACCGCGTTTACTCCGCAAAAAAATGAAATGTATATTAACAGGCGAAGTGTATGGTATTATAACAACCGGGGCCTGATAAAAAAAAACCAGTACCTGCTCATTTCCCTTTGCACAATTATTGTCCTTGATTTCTTAATAAGATATTACAACAGGTTTCTTATTGTAACGTCACTGCAACTCGCAGCTCTTACAGTAACAAGTTTTATTGCATTGTCTTATTATGGAATTACCATTGGTTCCTTAAGGATTAATTCAAGAAAAACCGGCTTGCTTAAACCTTTTGTAATTGGGTTTGTGTGGGCCACGGAAGTAACTTTTATTCCGCTGGTTTGGTACCAGGTTGAGCGGAATACTCCTTACAATTTCACCAGCATCAATGGTTGGTTTTTTATAAAAAATTTTATGTATATCAGTCTGCTTGCAATTTTGTTTGATATAAAGGATTATGAAGCAGATCATAACAGGAAACTCAAAACGTTTGTTGTACGTGTCGGTTTACGCAAAACCATTTTCTCGATCATCATTCCCTTAACTATTCTCGGTTTTATTGCACTAATTATATTCGCGGTATTGTCGCATTTTGCTTCACTGAGAATAATCATTAATTGTATTCCCTTTGTTTTACTGATTCTTGTTGCATGGAGTATGCAACGCCCTAAATTCATTCTCTATTATCTTGTAGTGATAGACGGCCTGATGCTTATAAAGGCCTTGTGTGGTATTACAGCCTATTTACTTGTAAAATAAATTAAAAAGATATTTTTGTTGCCAGCTATGATCTGTTTGCGGCGAATCTCCCTTGTGTCACCCTCCGAAGGAGTACTTCGGGCCTTGTACATTTTCGCAGGGAAGTTAGTGGGGTCAGCAAATCCAATGTTCTTCATGCAACTTTGGTTTTGCACTTTGCAACTTTTCTTCTGTAGTATAAGTGCCCCGGGCTGAACTCCCAAAACGATGCCTGTGCGGCTGCCATTCGGACAGGAGTGATACAACGAGACCCAATAGCATTACAAAAGCTAAGTAAAATAAAAGATAAAATTTAAGTAAAAGGAATTCTCAAATCATTAAACTAAAAAAATGGCAAAAGAGAAAAAGCACAAAATCAAACAAGCACTAACAGATCAGTCTTTACAGTTTTTGAAAAATTATATCAATAATCCCTCTCCGGTTGGTTTTGAAAGTGGCGGACAAAAACTATGGCTTGAATATATAAAGCCTTTTGTGGACACACATTTCATAGATCCGTACGGAACAGCCGTAGGCGTAATAAATCCTTCTGAACCATTTAAAGTGGTAATTGAAGCGCATGCTGATGAGATAAGCTGGTTTGTGAATTACATCAATGACCAGGGTTTGATCTATCTTAAACGCAATGGTGGCGTGGATCACCAGGTAGCGCCTGCTAAAAGGGTGCTCATTCATGGAAAAAAGGGCGCCGTAAAAGCAGTATTCGGATGGCCTGCAATTCATACACGCATTGCACAGGCAGATCAGAAAGAACCACTGCCAAAAGTAGATAACCTTTTTCTCGATTGTGGTGCACGCACCAAAAAGGAAGTTGAAAATCTGGGTGTGCATGTTGGTGCAGTGGTTACTTATGAAGAAGGATTTGATGAGCTGGCGCATGGTTATTTTATCGGCAGAGCTTTTGATAACCGCATTGGTGGTTTTATGATCGCAGAAGTAACGAGGCTTTTAAAAGAAAACAAAAAAGTATTGCCCTATGGTTTGTATGTAGTAAATGCGGTTCAGGAGGAGATTGGTTTGCGAGGAGCGGAAATGATTGCCCGGCGCATAAAACCTGATGTGGCCATTATTACAGACGTAACACATGATACGCAAACACCCATGATAAATAAAGTGATTGAGGGCGATGTGGCTTGCGGTAAAGGTCCTTCATTGGCTTATGGTCCTGCAGTACATAATAAATTACTCAGGCTTGTTGAAGACATAGCAGAAAAAAATAAGATCGATATTCAAATGAGAACAGTAAGCCGCAGCACAGGCACTGATACAGACAGTTTTGCTTATGCTAATGATGGGTGTCCCTCCGTGCTTATTTCAATTCCGCTGCGCTATATGCATACAACTGTTGAAATGTTGCACAAAAAAGATATTGAGCAAACTATTCTATTAATGTATGAGACATTGCTCGAACTGACACCCAAAACGAATTTGAGTTATTTATGATACTAAACCCTGCCAGTCGAAAGAAGAGAATATTTGCCGCTTCCGTAGATATTGTGATCGTTGTAGTTGTTTATTTTTTTGTTGTTGTAATGTTTGGCAATAAACAGGAAGATGCCTCAGGACATGTAAAATTTGTATTATCGGGTTTGCCTGCTTTTTTTTTATTTCTTTGTATCTGGGGTTATTTTGTAATACCTGAAATCATTTCCGGGCAAACACTGGGCAAATCGCTTTTTGATATAAAAGTGGTTTCATTAAATGGAAATGATATTG
>DATBFI010000009.1:0-3112 GCA_036558585.1 Chitinophagaceae bacterium | reverse complement strand
ATTTTTTTCCTGTTTATGCTTACACCTCCATTTTGAATCATTTTTCTTGCCTCACCTTTACTTGAAAAAATATGTGCTTCGGCTAGAAAGGAAACTATATCAACACCCTGGTTTATTTTGTCTGCATTAAAATCAAACTTTATAACTCCTTCCATAGTTTCCAGATCGTGTGTACTTAAAATTTCTGCGGGTTCATGTTGATGTGCAAATAATTTTTTTGTTGTTTCAATTGCCTGGCGATATTCTTCTTCACCATGTACAAAAACAGTTATTTCCTTTGCAAGTCGTTTTTGTAACTGTCTCTGTGCGGCATCTTTTTCGTGCTCAATTATCAGATGCTCAATTTCTTCCTGAGGAATGAATGTGAATATCCTGATCCATTTTTTTGCATCTTCATCTGCAGCATTAAGCCAGAACTGGTAAAATTGGTAAGGGGATGTTTTTACCGGGTCTAACCATACATTACCTTTCTCTGTTTTACCAAATTTGCCACCATCAGCTTTTGTAAGTAATGGAGCTGTAAATGCAAATGCTTCACCGCCTGTTTTGCGCCGAATCAATTCTGCCCCCGTAGTTATATTTCCCCATTGATCGCTTCCGCCCATTTGTAGTTTGCAATTATGATGCTGATACAACCAATAGAAGTCATAGCCCTGCATTAATTGGTAAGTAAATTCCGTAAAACTTATTCCTGTCTCGTCCTCAATTCTTTTTCTTACACTTTCTTTTGCCATCATATAATTCACACTGATATGTTTACCTATATCACGGATAAACGCAAGAAAATTCATATTCTTAAACCAGTCGAGGTTATTTACCAATACTGCCGCATTCGGTTTGGCTATATCAAAATCAAGAAACTTTTCGAGTTGTTTTTTCACTCCTGCCAGATTTTTTTGTAATACATCTTCGCTCAATAAGTTTCTTTCCTCGTTTTTTCCACTAGGGTCGCCTACCATGCCTGTTGCTCCACCAACCAATGCATAAGGTTTATGCCCTGTTTTTTGTAAGTGCACGAGTAATATTATGGGCACTAAACTTCCTATATGTAAACTATCTGAAGTAGGGTCAAAGCCAATATAACCTGCAGTCATTTCTTTTGATATTTGATCTTCGGTTCCCGGCATAATATCCTGGATAAGTCCGCGCCATCGTAATTCTTCAATCAGATTCATGCGTAAAAATTTTCGCAAATGTAAATAGTCGAAAGTTTATTCAAACAGAATTGCGCTTTATTAAGAAAGAGATTTGTTCGTTATTGAAAATTCAAATTTAGAAGTAATGCAATTCTCATTTATGTAACTATACTGTTCATCGTTTACGGGAGGACTGATATTTACCTGGTTGCCTAACTAATTGTGGGAGTGATAATTAAAAATAATAAACCCGTGGTCATAAGCCCTTTTTAATGTGTATTAATCACATTTATTTGGAATTACTGCTATCTTTAGCGGGCTGAAATACCTTATTAATAGCATTAATTCAGTATCCCTTAAATCCTTAACATGAAGAAATTTTTTTACTTACTGATTTTTGTTGGTCTTGTATATTCTGCGAAAACCCAGATTTTTCAAAACGAGTGGATAGATTACAATAAAACTTACTACAAATTTAAAATAGGCCCGTTTGGTTATGATGTTGTTGGTGCTCCTGTACGAAGAGGCGTTGTTCGTATAACTCAATCTGCATTGGCTGCAGCAGGATTAGGTAACATACCGGCAGAGCAATTTCAACTGTGGAGAGATGGGGAAGAAGTACGTATTTATATATCACAAACATCGGGTATTTTATCATCATCAGATTATATTGAATTCATAGGAGAAATAGCAAATGGTAAACCTGACAAACAATTATATAATGATAGTACATACCAGCTGTCAGATATATGGAATCTCGAAAGTGATTCAGCCGCTTATTTCTTAACCGTTAATTCTGCCACCAGCAATAAAAGATATGCAACAATTGCAAATAATGTTGCATCTGCGACAATTGCGCCGGAGAAAAATTTCATGTTTACGACGGGGAGATATTACAGGACTTTTATTAACAATGGTTTTGGGGTGCATGTCGAACAAAATTTGTACTTGTCCTCCTATGACAAAGGTGAGGGTTTTACAAGCAGGCCGGTACGAAACAATAACTCAATATACGGGCAAATACAAATGCCACAAAACTTTTCCGCATTGTTTATTGATACAACAGCTTCATCGGCTACCGCACGGTTTAGTATGATAGGGGATGCTCCTTATGACAGAAATGTAAAGATCTGGCTTAACGGTGATCAACTTATTCAATTTCCAATGGGTTACTTTCTTTCTAAAAAACTTGATGTGCCTGTTGCTGTAAGCAGAATAAAAGGTGATTTTGCAAATTTTACTATTCAAAATCTATCCACAGTTAATGAGGATGCTCTGCGTGTTGCAACAATTGAATTAGAATATCCTCGTGTTTTTAATTTTGCCGGTAGTGATGTTTTCAGATTTTTTATTGAAGGTTCGGATCAGGGCAGGTATTTGAAAATAGCCAATTTTAACAGAGGTACGGCAGATGCGGTCTTATATGATGTAACCAACGGAAAAAGATACATTGCAAATACAGATATTCCAGACAGTTTGCGGTTTTTATTAGCTCCATCGCAGGAAAAATATTATCTTTTTTTGGGTAGAGGTGATGGCTCCACAGCAAAGTTTGTCACTACATTTCAACAAAGACAATACACAAATTTCTCGCAACAAGCTAACCAGGGAGATTATCTTATCATAACAAATCCCCTTTTGTATGGTACAGGTCAAAATAATTATGTTCAGCAATACAGCGATTACCGAAGTTCAGACAGCGGTGGTCATTATAACACAAAAATTGTTGACATTCGTGATTTGGAGGATCAATTTGCCTATGGAATAAGTATGCACCCATTAGCAATTAAAAATTTTCTTCGTTTTGCGAGAGAAAATTTTACTCAGCAACCCAAATATGTTTTCTTAATTGGTAAGGGCATTTCATACCCGGCATACAGGGATCCTAATTTGGGGCATAGTGAAACTGAGCCTCTAACTCAACAATTAAATCTTATACCTGTATTTGGATATCCCGGCTCCGATAATTTATTAAG
>DATBFI010000008.1:0-20925 GCA_036558585.1 Chitinophagaceae bacterium | reverse complement strand
CTGAAGTTGATTCATTAAAAATGCCGGAGGAACCGGTGAGCATCAAGTATGACATGAAGTTCAATTTTAATGATGAGGATGTGATTTATTTTAATCCTATGCTGTCGGAAGCATATAAAGAAAATCCTTTCAAAGCTGCAGAACGTTTGTACCCTGTAGAAATGTCTTCCTGTACTAATGAAACATATATATTGAACATGGAAGTGCCAAAGGGTTATAAAATTGAAGAATTGCCTAAATCAGCAAGGGTTTCACTAAATGAAAATGAAGGTATGTTTGAATATGTGATTGGTGAAACCAGCGGGCATATCCAGTTAAGATGCCGTGTTATTCTTAACAAAGCAAATTTTGATCCGGAGGATTATCAAACATTAAGAGACTTCTTCGCCTTTATTGTAAAAAAGCAGGCAGAGCAAATAGTATTTAAAAAACTATAGCAGTATTTGTATGAACAAAATTTGGTTTGTTTTAATGGTAACGCCCCTTACCGTTTTAGCACAAAAGTATAATGCGGCACTTATGCCTGATTCACTTACAAAAAATGCAAACGTTGTAAAACGTTATGATGAAATACGCATTGAAATAAAAGAAGCAGGCAAGGCTAAATTTTATAAAAAACATGCGTATACAATTTTAAACGAAGCCGGAGACAGGTATGCTGCTTACTATAGTCATTATGATAAATTTGATGATATCAATTATATTGAGGGCGCGTTATATGATGCACAGGGAAAAGAATTAAAAAGAGTAAAGAAGAAAGATATTGAAGATCTGAGTGGCACAGAAGAAAGTCTTATGACTGATACCAGGTACAAAAAGCATAATTTTTATTATCGTAATTATCCTTACACTGTAGAATATGAAGAAGAAGATGATATGAATGGCATTTTTGATTTGCCTGATTGGTATCCGCAGGAACGCAGTGTAATGAGTGTTGAGTACAGCAGGTACACTATAGTTGCACCGAAAAATCTGGATATAAGATACCGGCAGTTTAATTATTTTGGACAACCTATGATTAGTGAAAAGGATAACAAGAAAACCTATACATGGGAAATAAAAAATATACCTGCAAGAATTAGTGAACCTTACCAGCCATCATGGCGGGAAATTTTGCCTATGGTAATAGTCGCTCCCACTGATTTTGAAATACAAGGTTACAAAGGCAATATGTCTTCATGGGAAAATTTTGGCATGTTCATTAATACTTTGTTGCAAGGACGTGATGCATTACCAGACGCAATAAAACAAACGGTACATGAGCTTACAGACAATATTAAAGATCCACGCGAAAAGGTAAAAACATTGTATAATTTTTTACAACAGAATACGCGATATATCAGTATACAACTTGGTATTGGTGGCTGGCAGCCTTTTGATGCAAATTATGTTATAAATAAGCGCTACGGCGATTGTAAAGCTTTGTCAAATTATATGGTTGCTTTGCTAAAAGAAGTGGATATAAAAGCAAATTATGTATTAATAAAGGCTGGTGATGATGAAGAAGATATTTTACCGGATTTCCCTTCAAATCAATTTAATCATGCAACTGTATGCGTGCCTTTTGCTAAAGATACAATGTGGCTCGAATGTACGAGCCAAACACTTGCTGCAGGATACATTAGTGATTTTACAAGCAACAGGCATGCACTATTAATAGATGAAAAAGGCGGACATGTTGTGTCAACTATTAAATACAAAACCGAAGACAATAAGCAGTTAAGAAATATTTCTGCTGTAGTTGATGAGACAGGAAAATTAAACGCTGGTGTACAAACTCGTTACACTTGTCTTCAGCAGGACAAATATCATGGCATGATTAACCACCTGAGCAAGGACAAAATATTGGAGGAGCTAAAGAAGGATATTGACCTGCCTGATTATGATGTGCTCCAGTTTAATTATAGTGAAACAAAATCAGAAAAACCTTATATAGATGAGCAATTGCAGATAGTAGCTAACAGTTATGCATCTGTTTCGGGTAAACGTTTGTTTGTAATGCCAAATATACTTTCCAAAAATACAATTAAGCTTACTGCCTTAGAGCAACGCAAATATGATATAGATTATTCTATTTCATTTATGGATATTGATACAGTAAATATTCAAATTCCATCTGGTTACACTATTGAAGCCATGCCAAAAGATGTGGTTATCAACAACAAATTTGGAAGCTACGAAATACATTTTAAAGCAGAAGGTCAAAAAATAAATTGTACCCGCTTATATAAACGAAGTGAAGGGCGCTTTCCCTCTTCAGATTATGCGGAGCTTGTGAAGTATTATGATGATATGTATAAGGCGGACCGTAGCCGGATCGTGTTTATAAAGAAAGGATAAGTTAAGTAGTTTGTCACCCGTCATAGGTTGGTTGCGATCAATAAAGCTCCCCAGAGGGGGCTTTTTATTTTAAAACGATATGGAGATGTTACCGGCTCCAAGCAGGAATGAATAATTCAAAAAAAGATAATCCATAACTTTGAAATCAGTATGCGCGTAACCTTGCAGGAATAATAGTTACCTAAAGAAAAGCAATAAAGTGAAAAATTTCACTGTACAATAATTACTCAACAAAGCAATAAAGATGAAGAAATTTTAAGAGATGAATAATCAATCAGCTATTCTTATCACTGGTGCAGCGGGGTTCATTGGCAGTTGCACGGCCAAATATTTAAATAAGCATGAGCTTGAAAATCTTATTTTAGTTGATAAGTTTATCCATAATGAAAAGGAGAGAAACTGGAAGCATAAAAAATACCAGTTCCTGGTTGACAGGGATTTGCTGTTTGACTGGCTGGACGAAAATAAATCTTCTGTTGATTGTGTAATTCATCTTGGTGCAAGAACAGATACTACAGAATTTGATTATCATATTCACCAGCAGTTAAATCTTGAATACTCACAGGATATCTGGAATTACTGCACTGCAAATAATACCCCCCTGATCTACGCTTCTTCCGCTGCAACTTATGGTGCCGGCGAATTGGGATATGATGATAACCATGAAATAATTCAATATTTAAAACCCCTCAATCCCTATGGCATAAGTAAAAATGAATTTGATAAATGGGCGTTACAACAAACAAATCAACCTCCATATTGGACCGGGCTAAAATTCTTTAATGTATACGGTCCCAATGAATACCATAAGGGACGCATGGCAAGTGTGATCTACCATTCCTTTAACCAGATAAAAAAAGATGGTGTGGTGAAATTATTCAAAAGTCATATTGTTGACTTTAAAGATGGAAAACAATTGCGTGATTTTATCTATGTGAAGGATGTTCTGAAAGTGATATACTGGATCATGCAATCAATGATCGATGGCGAATGGAATCCAAAAAAGAATGGCATTTACAATCTGGGAACTGGTAAGGCCCGAACATTCGATGACCTTGTAAAAGCAACTTTTGCAGCGCTTGATATGCAACCGAATATTGTTTATATAGACATGCCCGAAGACATACGTAGCAGGTACCAATACTATACGGAAGCGAATATGAGCAAACTGAATCATGCAGGTTATATAAACGGCTTCTACTCTCTCGAAGAGGGCGTAGACAGATATGTCCGCAACTACCTTTCTCAAAATAAATTTTATTAATAACAGTTTCCTATACCCTTCAAGCATAGGCTTAAAACAGCAAATACTTAGAATAATAAAACATGAACAAAAAAATAGCAATTATTGGTGGCGGAAATTTAGGTACTGCCATAGCAGAAGGATTAACAGGCAGCGGGTTTATTCATCCCGATCATATTATTATTACAAAACGAAACATTGCCACACTAAAGCCGCTTGAAGAAAAGGGAGTGCTCATAAGCAATAATAATATTGAAGCGGTACAATATGCGGATTGGATCATTTTTGCCGTAAAGCCCTTTCAAATAAGGGAAATATTGCTGCAGCTAAAGCCACATCTTGATCCGCAGCGGCATACCCTGGTAAGCGTGATGACGGGTATATGGATAAAAGATATTCAGGACATTATAGGTAGCGAATTCTCCCTGTTCCGGGCAATGCCAAATACAGCTATTGCTATACAGGAAAGTATTACCTGTATTTGTAAGTACAATGCAACCGATCAACAGGAAAATTACGTAACAGATTTATTTAATCAGTTAGGTAAAACAGTTTTCATTGAGGAAAAGCTGATGGATGCTGCCACTGTACTCGGTGCCTGCGGCACAGCATATGCCATGCGTTACATACGTGCCAATATACAGGGAGGAATCGAAATTGGTTTTGACGCAGCTACCGCTTCGCTCATTGCGGCACAAACGGTAAAGGGCGCCGCTGAGTTGCTATTGCAAAGACATACCCATCCCGAACAGGAGATTGATAAAGTAACAACACCGAAGGGATGTACCATTGCCGGCCTGAATGAAATGGAGCACCAGGGTTTTAGTTCATCATTAATTAAGGGAATTGTTGTGAGCCATAAAAAAATAGTGGAGGATATGTAGTGAGATTTTGAAATCGTGCAATTTCAACTTCTGTAACATTTCGTGGTAAACAAAAAAAGAGGCTGTTCTCAAAAAGTTCAATTATCGTTCAGCAATGACGGACCTTTTGAGACAGCTTCTTTTTTTATAGTACTTTATAATTTAATGGGGTAATGGGCGAAACATTATCATTTTATTTCTTTCCCCGGTGAGGTTTTCTTGATTGAAAGGGGGGCCTGTTTTGCTTTTCAATATTTTTCTTTTCCACCTGCTTCATATCTTTCTTTTCCGGAATCTTCACTTCTTTGTTTTCCTGCCGTCTCATATCTTTTTCTTTTCTTTTCCTGCTCGTTTTTTCAAGGCTGCTCAGGCTTACCTGTCCAACTACATCTACAAATGAGTGTTCTACCTCGGTCGTCTTGTTACTAATCAATTCTACTGCCTGCAATTCCTCTGCCTTTTCCCCTCTTGCATTCAGACGTTGAATTTCTTTTACGCGAACTATTGTGAGTGGATATTGTTTGGTGCCTTCAGGTAAAATGTACCACATCAGGTCTCTGAATATATCCTTTTTAATTAAGGTTGCGGAGCCCTTTGCTGTATGTAAAACATCAGCATTTTCGGGGAAATGTTGCAAAGCATCAAGATAAGTATCCAGCTCATAGTTAAGACAGCATTTCAGCCTTCCGCATTGCCCGCTTAATTTTGTTTGATTGATAGCAAGGTTTTGATACCGGGCTGCGGTTGTAGTCACGCTTTTAAAATCAGTGAGCCATGTGGCACAACAAAGTTCACGTCCGCAACTGCCGATTCCGCCAACTTTTCCTGCTTCCTGCCTTATACCGATCTGCCGCATCTCTACCTTTACTTTAAATTCTGACGCGAGAACCTTTATCAGTTCCCGAAAATCAACACGGTCTTCCGCGGTATAAAAAAAAGTTGCCTTTTTTCCGTCTG
The DNA here is from genome assembly GCA_036558585.1 of Chitinophagaceae bacterium. Taxonomy (GTDB): domain Bacteria; phylum Bacteroidota; class Bacteroidia; order Chitinophagales; family Chitinophagaceae; genus DATBFI01. Next base: position 15,522 of record DATBFI010000008.1, on the reverse strand, counting down.
CCTGTATTTCTACTTCTATTAGCTTCATCTCCAGGCTTAATTGCTTTGCAATGGCCCGCGTACGTATCAATGCATCCTTTTCCCTTGCCTTATTCAGTTTAAATAATTCAAGATCTTTTTCATTGCTCCGGCGAAGTACCTTTTTCATTTCAGGGTTAAACTCATCTGCGCCTTTCTTCTTCATTTGCAGCCGCACCAGTTCGCCGGTTAAACTTACTTCACCCACATCAAAACCACTTACACCCTCGATAGTAACCCATTCACCCTTTTCAAAAAATTGTAATGTATTGTTGCGATAAAATTCTTTACGGCTACCCTGGTTAAAACTTACTTCAATGATTTTGCATGTACTTTCCGGATCACTAAAAGGAAGATTCATTAACCAGTCATGTACATTCATACGGTTACAACTGCCGGTGCTGCAACCTCCATTATTTTTACATCCATTGGGTTTGCCTGTTCCGCAATTTCCACAGCCCATATCTATCGGTTTACGATTTAATGATTTCTGCCTGTCTGGCCGACAGGCGAGTTTACAATTTAACACTGGGATTTTTTTGTGACAGGCTGTAGCAATCCATTTAGACTTTGGTTGTGTCACTCACTTATGCGCCTAATTCGTTATTGAGCAAAAAAGAAAACAAAAGAATATTTATTGATTCATAACAGGCAATCAAATAAAGACATTGTTTTCAACAGTATGGTGAATTTAAATTGCTGCTCTTTATTCGTTCAGTAAGTTAGTGACACCTGCCTGCCGATAAACAGGCAAGGGACGATCCACCTGAGGCGGATCACAGCCGACACACATAAATCCTTCAATCTCAATTCGTCAAAATTAGGGCTTTATCCTGAATGATGTGGTACAATTTGATCGTAAGCGCATGAAACAGCATTTTAGCATTTGCATTTCTTTCTATATAATAAACAGCTTTATCGAGTTCTTCAATAATCACCTGTTGCTGACTTACAGATGCAATTTTATTAAGACGCTGCGCGAAATCTTTTTCCTTAGCAGGCAAAGCAAGCTGGTCGCCTATTACTTTTAGGCGAATGCTTTGCTCCAGCAAATGATTAAAATAAAGCAAAAGTTGTTTTTGCTTTTCCCGGCCAAGCTCATGTACGTCTAATATCCATTTCACCTGCTCCGGCAACATTTTGCGTATGGTAAATTTTAACCAATCGCTTAACAAACTCGTCCAGTCTTCTTCAGTATGCTGTAATAACTGCAACGCTTCCCGGTAATTACCTTCGGTTATGCCCGATATTTGTTCCGCTGCTTCAGGGCCTGCACCTGCTCTTTGTATTAACGCCTGTTTTATTGCTTCAGGCGTGAGTAAGGGTATTCTTATTAACTGGCATCGCGAAAGTATGGTGGGCAATAGCTGCTCATCATTTTCTGCTACTAAAATAAAAAGTGTATTGGGCGGCGGTTCTTCTATGAGCTTAAGCAGCTTGTTACCCTCCTTGCCGAGGTATTCAGGCATCCACATGACAAGGATCTTATATCCGCTTTCAAAACTTTTTAGGCTGAGTTTATGAATGATATCATTGCATTCTTCTGCCGTGATATTGCCTTGTTTATTTTCCGCGCCGATAAATTGCAGCCAGTCAAATGCATTGCCGTAAGGGTATAGCTTAACAAATTCCCTCCACTCTGTTATATAATCTGTGCTTATGGGTTTATCACCACTTTTTTTCGGAATAACCGGGTAAGAAAAATGAATGTCAGGGTGAATGAGTTTAGCAGCTTTGATGCAGGAGGGACATTCGCCGCATGAATCTGTTTGTCGTTTATCGCCTGCCTGTCCGGCCGGCAGGTTGATCGTTTGCGGTTCTGGTGGTATATCAAAGTTGAATAATGATGCATTTGCATTGGCCTGGTTTTGCTTGTTCTGCACTTTATCACAAACTACATATTGTGCAAATGCAAGTGCCATTGATAAACCGCCACTTCCCTCCCTGGCAAGAAACAGCATAGCATGGCTAAGTCGATTTTGTTGCACCATTGCCAGCAAATGGTGTTGCATCGCCTGCTGACCAATAACGTCTTTGAATTGCATGGGCCACTGATTTAGTGAATATTGCGGTGCAATGATAAAAAATAAAAAGAGATCAGTGGTATACCAATCTCTTTGTTATTCAGTTTAACTTTTAAATCCTTCTATAGGTTACTATTGTATGTATTTAAGCAGTTCCTCGCTGTCCGGGGTGACCTTGCTGTCAAAGTGGGCAAGAAGATTACCATTTTCGTCTATGATAAATTTATTGAAGTTCCAGCTGATCGTAGCATCCAACACACCATTCTCGCTTTTGTTGCAGAGATATTTATAAACGGGTGTAATTTTATCGCCCTTTACGTCAACCCTTGTTGTCAAGGGAAATGTTACACCATAATTTTTCTGGCAGAAAGATTTTATAGAATCATTGTCATGGTATTCCTGGCCACCAAAATTGTCAGAGGGGAAACCAACAATTACCAGTTTGTCTTTGTATTGTTCATATAGTTTTTCGAGACCTGCGTATTGAGGAGTAAAGCCACATTTGGATGCAGTATTTACAATAAGGATCTTTTTGCCCTTATATTGCGAAAAGTCAATCGTTCCTCCTTCCAGTGACTTTATCTTAAAATCATAAATGTTTTTTGCCGGTGCATTTGATACTTCTTTTTTATGACCAGGTTTTGCAGAGGCAGCAATACAGGCGAGAGAGAATGCGGTTGCAAGGAAAATTTTCATATAGTATAGTTTTTTGTTTACCTATTAAAACATTTCAAAGTTAGAAAGGTTTACTCTTAGTTGAAGTGTTTGTTAAGTTTTCTATGTCTTAGAAAAGCAAGTAGCGGAAATAATGGCTTCGCAAATTTGCATCAGGATCGGTTAATACCAAAACATTTTTTACCGAATTAACAAAAGAAGGTAGCCGAAGCCGTCAAATGGTTAATTCATGATAGAATTGATTTTTATCTAAAGGCAGTTTGTAAATATTTTAAAAGGCGAGCGTTGTTTTGAGTGACTTCGTTTGACGGACGCAATACTACAAGCACGTCATACAAAAATCTCTTTCTTATAAGTCCCACGTGTCATCGCTGAAAGCTGGCAGCTCTTTCATAATTTAGCACCATTATGCAAACCACACTCTGCTTTGATTTTGGTAACACACGTTTAAAGTGTGCAGTGTTTAATAATAGTGATCTGGCTGATATGCTTGTATTGGAAAACAATGATGTATCAACTATACAGCAGCTCATTTACCAATACAGGCCTTCTCATTCCATTCTTGCATCTGTTATTGATCATAATCCCGCCATTGAAACACTTCTTTCGTCTGCAACAAAATTTCATAAGCTTACTTATAAAAGTAAATTACCCTTCACAACAGCTGTTGGCAAACCCGAAACGATCGGAGCAGACAGGCTTGCACTTGCCGCCGCCGCAGTTCATTTGCATCCGAAAAAACACAATCTTGTGATTGGCCTGGGTTCTTGTATCACTTTTAATTTTATAAACAAGTTTCATGAATTTCTTGGCGGCAGTATTTCTCCCGGACTTGAAATGCGTTTTAAAGCGATGAATGAGTTTACAGCAAAACTTCCATTGGTAAGGCCTGATTGGAATTTTCCGCTTATTGGTTATGATACAACAACAAATTTATTAAGCGGAGTGATAATGGGAATGCGGAAAGAGATCGATGGAGTTATCGACGAATATGCATTGAAATACAGCAACTTTAACGTGCTTTTAACCGGGGGTGATATGGGCTTTTTTGTGCCTCATCTCAAAAACGAGATATTTGCAGACCCTCATTTAATCTATAAAGGACTGTATGCTATTAGTAAAACGAATAATTTATAATGGCTTTGTTTCGGGGTTGGTTTTGTTTTGTTGTTCTCGTCTTTCTGCTCAGGAAAATTCACCTTTTTCAAGATATGGTTTGGGCGATATTTATCCATCGCAAAATATTGCTACCCGTGGCATGGGTGGTGTATCTGCTGCTTATTCAAATGAACAGGCGCTAAATACGGTTAATCCTGCTTCTTACAGTGCATTGCGGTTTGTAAACGTTTATGGTGGCTCTAATGGGGCCTATGTAACCTATGATTTTGGTCTGTCAATAGATGCACGAACTTTGCGCAGTGCGGCTCCTTCCGCCAGTTATAAATCAACCAATTTTATTCCTTCGTATATACAGTTTGGTATTCCCTTAGGTGCCAAATCTTATTTCAAAAAAAGAGGAGCAGGTTTTGTTTTTGGACTCAAACCTGCTACACGCATAAATTACAGCGTAAGTGATATTAAGCGAACTTCCATAGACAGTATGGAAACTTTATACGAGGGCAATGGGGGGTTGAACCAGGCTTTTATTGGCCTGGCAAAACGCTGGAATAATTTCCGCATCGGATTTAATGCAGGATATGAATTTGGACGAAAGGAAACAGATACCAGGATTATTTTCTTAGATTCTGTTAATTATTACAAATCCAACTCCTCAGCCATAACAAATTTTCACGGATTTTTTCTTACACCCGGCGTTTCTTACAATATAAGGCTGAACGAGGTTGACATAAAAAACAAAAATTATAAAGAAGCATATTTTCTCACCCTGGGCGCTTCAGGCACGATGGAACATAAATTAGATGCCAGCAATGATAATCGAAGAGAAACTTTTGACTACAATCCAAATGTAGGTACTTCCACTATTGACAGTGTATTTGAGGTAAAAGACCAGGAGGGCCATATTACTGTTCCGCTTATCTATAATGCCGGGTTTATGCTGAGCAAAAAGTATGTGGCACCAGGTGCGGGCGATTTATTTTTTACCAAATGGGCAATTGGTGCAGATTACTCGGCAGGTCAATGGTCGAAATACCGTTATTATAACCAGCCTGATCAATTAATAGATAACTGGATGATAAGGGTAGGGGGCGAATTCACTCCCTCATTAGTAAGCGCCAATTTGTGGAGCCGTTCAACTTATCGTATGGGTTTTTATACAGGCAAAGACTATATGAATGCGGATGGCAATGAATATAAAGTGAGGGCTGTTACATTTGGTTTTGGCTTTAGTCTGAGAAGATGGAACAGTTACGACAAACAGTCTTCAATGATCAACACCGCTATTGAATTTGGCAAAAGAGGAAGCAGTGTTAATAATGTGACCGAAAATTTCTTCAGAATCTCACTTGGTCTATCTTTGGCGGATCTGTGGTTTTCAAGACGGAAGTATGATTAACAAAAATCTGCATATATCTTATGTAAAAGCAGCCATTATTACGGGCTGCTTTTTTATATGTGGCTGTGAAAACAGTATGCAGGAAGTGCGTGACTTAGGCAAAAAAAAGATTGGTCAGAGCATAGCAGAAAATGTGGTAAGCTACATGAGCCAGAATGCAATAGTAAAGGCCAAACTTACTTCGCCGCTAATGATCACAACTGAAACAGATACTGCTGTTGTTGAATTTCCTAAAACCCTTCATGTAGATTTTTATGACGACAGCACGAACCTTGAAAGCCAGTTGTTTGCAAAATATGGAAGGTACCTTGAAAACAAAGGCCGCGTGTTTTTAAGGGATAGTGTTGTTGTATTTAATGTGAAGGGCGACACATTGTTCACGGACGAGCTTTGGTGGGATAGGGAAAAAGAAATATTTTACACCAATAAGTATGTGCTTATTAAGCAACCTTACAATCAACAGTTTGTTGGGAAAGATGGTATGCAGGCAGATCAATCATTTAAAAGCTGGACACTCTTTAATGGTTCGGGTTTAAGAAGCGTACCCGATAGCACAATTTCAGGCCAATAAGTTTTATTCCCTGAACATCTGAGTTAACATGGCTCTTTCCATCCGGCAGGGTCGATTTATTTCTGCTTCATTCTCTAAAACTCCTGTGGGGAGCGCGTTTTACAATGAGCATTGCACACCCGCTAACCCTGTAAATTGGAGAACTAACAAAAAAATCCCGCGAATAAAAATCATTTTTATTTAAGCCCAATGCAGCACTTTTCAGGTTTTATAAGACTATAATCTTTTAATAAAGGTTTAATATTCCTGGTAGTTGTGAAATCTGGCATTGAGCAATAAATGATAATAAAAACTCAAATCATAAATTACTAAGATTGTAAAAATATTTTTTCCACTGCTGTTAATAATAAAAGTAATTTCTAATTTGTTTTTGTAATGCAATTGATACGTAACTTCAAAAAACCATCATGAATATGCGCTGGAGAAAATTTAACGGAGAAACAATTCATATACCGATTAAAGATGCAGTGGAAGAGGCGATAAAAAGAGAAACTTCAAAAGGTGTGCATCTCAAAGTTTGCATTGGTACTGATAGCCAGGTAAAAGGCAATGAAACAGAATTTGCAACTGTCATCGTTTTTCTGCGTGAACACAATGGCGGATTTATGTACATCCACAATGAAAAAACAAGACAGCAGTTCAATATCAAGGAACGAATGTTGTTTGAAGTTGCAAAAAGTATTGAAATTGCTTATGAGCTGTGTAATTTATTTATACAGTATGATGTGGACATGGAAGTGCACGCTGATATCAATACCAATCCTCAATTCAAAAGTAACGATGCATTGCGTGAAGCAATGGGTTATATCCTCGGGATGGGCTTTGCATTTAAGGCCAAACCGGAAGCCTTTGCCAGCAGTTGCTGCGCTGATAAGGTGTGTAACTGATCCATTAACGACTGTTTATCGTAAGAGACATCTACGATGCAATTTATTGCAGTTATAGATGTCTTTTTCTTTTTCCTCTTTAGCAAAAGCTTTCATTAATTACACGTTTTATATCAAAGTGCAAATCTTTATAGAAGTTAGAGAAGGGTTTATTTGAAAATAGGTATTGGTGTAAACTTCAGTACAAAAGAGAGATATAAGTGGCATTAGCTTTGCTTATTAATAGCGATAGAAAATTATGTTGTGGAAAAAATTACTCTATGAAGAACATTCGTATTCTTTATAAGCTACTTATTTTATCTTTTATATTGTACGGCTGCAGCAATGGCAATGATAAAAAAAGTAATTACAATAATCAAATTGAAACAGTGCCGGTGGATAGCTCGGTCACATCCTCCAATGCATTCAATGATCTTTTTTTAGACAGCGCAAAAATTCAGAGCTTTCTTGATAAGCATTCTGAATACGCGAATTATCAATCACAGTATTTCGCTTTTTATAAACAAAGAAACTACGAATATGCCTGGTTTGATACAAGTGGCGTTACTGAACAGGCAAGCAATTTTATGAATTTGCTGAACACTACTGTTATTGAGTCGAACGACAGCAGTTTATATAACAGGAAGCTTACTGCATTGTACAGCAGCTTTGTTACTGATTCGACAAAACATGAAACGACATCACCTTTACAAACAGAATTGTATTTAACCGGCCAATTTTTTAGATATGCTACAAGAGTTTATGACCATAAGAATGTGGATGCAATAAGTTTGAACTGGTTTATTCCAAAGAAAAAGTTTGATTTTAACAAATTGCTTGATTCCATAGTTATCGCGAGGGGTAAAGGAGAAGATGCATACTTGCCCATGAATAATCAATATAAATTATTACAGGAGGAACTTGCAAAGTATTACAAGATACAAAAAAACAACTCATGGGATGCTATTGCAGAGCCGAAAAGAAAATTCAAACCCGGTGATTCATCCACAGCTGTTGCGAAAATAAAGAAACGGTTGTTTTTGCTTGGTGATCTAACGCAACAGGACACAACCGAAAAATATGATACAGCCTTAACAGAAGCTCTAAAATCTTTTCAGCGCAGAATGGCTTTAGAAGAAACGGGAGTTATAGATAATGGCACAATAAAAAAACTAAATTATCCTATCAGTGAAACAATAAAGCAAATACTCATCAACCTTGAACGTGTTCGATGGATGCCGGCGGAAAGCGATTCGAACTATATCCTGATAAATATTCCGGAATACAAATTATATGTTTATGATAAAGGTCAACTACAGTTTGACATGAATGTTATAGTTGGTAAGGAAGGAACGGGCACTGTTATTTTCACAGGCGATTTGAAGTACATTGTTTTTAGCCCCTATTGGAATGTTCCTTCGAGTATTGTAAAAAAGGAAATAATTCCGGCAATGGACAACACTCCATATTATCTTGAAGAACAAAATATGGAATTCATGGGTTACAATAGTAAGTGGGAGCCTGTAATTCGCCAAAAACCGGGTGAAATGAATTCTCTTGGTCTCGTTAAATTTTTATTCCCGAATAATTACAACATTTACCTTCATGATACGCCTTTCAAAGATCTGTTTTCAAAGAAAAGCAGGAACTTGAGCCATGGGTGCATCCGTCTTGAGGATGCAAAAAAAATGGCATTGTACCTTTTAAGAGATCGACCCGAATACACTCCTGAAAAAGTTGATTCATTTATGCATCTGGACAAAGAAAAATGGGTAACACTGGAAAAGCCTATTCGTGTTTCTATAACTTATTTTACTGCATGGGTGGACAGAGATGGAAAATTAAATCTTAGAAAAGATATTTACAATCATGACAAGGATATGGCAGATAAACTTTTTGTGAAAGAGTAGCATTTGTGAGTACAGCTATGAAATATTTTTGCGTTACATCCTGTTATCTTCAAATCTTTATTCTGTATTGCTTTTTTCACTATCAGTTGGATAATTTAAATCAATAATGTGGTTCAGACAAATCATTACATTCGCACAAACAGTTGACTTATGCTATTGACAGAAGTAAACAATTCTTCTACAGCAAAGGATTTTATACAAGTGAATGTTCTGATGAATCGATCAAATCCAAATTACATTCGTCCGCTTGATAGCGAAGTGAATGATGTGTTTGATCCTTCAAAAAATAAAAATTATAAATATGGGGAGACCAAAAGATGGGTATTAAAAAACAATAATGGAAAATTGATAGGTCGCATTGCTGCATTTATCCATTCAAAATATATGAATAAAGGAACAGGGTTTGCAACAGGAGGTATTGGTTTTTTTGATTGCATTAATGATCAGCCTGCTGCAAACATGTTATTTGATGCAGCAAAGGAATGGTTGCAGAGTAAAGGAATAGAGGCAATGGATGGACCGATCAATTTTGGTGATCGAGATAAATGGTGGGGATTAATGGCTGAGGGATTTGATAAACCGCCCATCTATGGGATGCCCTTCAATCCGTCTTACTACGAAAAAATTTTTGAAGGCTACGGTTTTCGAAATTATTACAACCAGTATTACTATGCTATGAATGTGGATGATCCCTTACCGGAGCGGTTTGCAGAGCGTCATGCCAAATTCAAAGCAAAAGCTGATTACAGGGCAGAGCATATCAGTAAAAAAAATTTGGAAAAGCACGCCGGGGAATTTGCAACCGTTTATAATGCGGCCTGGGCCCAGCATGGAGAAGCAAAAGAAATCACAAAAGAACAAGTGATGAAATTATTTAACAAGATGAAATTGATCATGGATGAACGATTGATATGGTTTGCTTATTATAAAGACGAACCAATTGCCATGTGGATAAACATTCCTGATCTGAACGAATATTTTAAATACTTCAACGGCAAATTCGGCCTGCTGCAAAAACTAAGGTTGATGTGGATGAAAAAAAATGGAACATGCAAAAAATTTACCGGCATTGCATTTGGCGTTATACCAAAGTTCCAATCGCTGGGTATTGATTCATTCATGATATATGAAGGAGCGCTGTTGATTCAAGGCCGGCATTTATATGGTACTTATGAAATGGGCTGGGCCGCTGACTGGAACCCCAAAATGCTTAATATTTATAAGAATCTTGGTGGTAATCAGAGCAGGAGAATGGTTACATACCGCTACATCTTCGACACAAATAAACATCCATTTGAAAGACACCCCGTAATGGAATACAAGTAGAAGCAACAAACAACAGATAGAATCAAAAACGATAAACGATTATGGCTTTTGTTCCAATGTCCATATCGCAGTTTCTCTTATTCCATTCTGATAAGATGCTGGCTCAAAATTGAATGCTATATTAAATTTGGATGAGTTGAATAAATAAGGAAACTCGCTCTGGTAAACCATTTCAACGGATTCTTTAATCGGGCGATTAAACAAACCAACTAATCGCATCATTGTTTTTGATATAACGGAATAACCATCGTTTGCATTCATGTTTTTAGCTGCCTCTTTGATAAACTCTTCACCGGTTAATGGATTATTTGCAGTGGGCATGTGCCATGTTTGTCCAAATGCATCTTCTTTATTTGCCAGCATATACAAGGCCTGTGCAGCATCGGGTACATATGTAAAGGAATGCGGCACCCGGGCATTTACCAGCCACTGTGCTTTTTTGCCTTTTTTCAAGTTTGCAAACACCAGCATATTAGGAACACTGGTAGTAAAGCCAACTGGTCCGTAAAAATCCGCAGCTCTTGCAATTAATGCCTGTATATTACCGGCTTTTATTTCATTTAATAATTGCGTTGCAACAGCTGCTCTTACTTCTCCTTTTTTAGAAATTGGATTAAATGGTGTTTCTTCCGTCATAGCGCCGTTAACTTTTCCATACATGTACACGTTGTCGAAAAAAACAAGTTTGCTTCCTGTTGCTTTGTAGGCGCTGATCACATTCAACATTATCTTTGGCCAACTTTCTCTCCATACTTGAATATCATAAGCAAGCCCAACAACTAAATACACGACATCAGACCCCTTTACAGCATGCAATGTCTGGTCATAATTTGTTATATCTGCTGCAACTGCTTCAGTATTTGCCACCGGGCTTGCTTTTCGCGATACTATTCTTATTCGCTCATCATTTTTTTGCAACAGGGGAAGTAACTGATTACCTATGGCACCTCCTGCACCAAGTATTGTGTGTAATTTCATTTGATTGATTTTAGAAATTAGATTTTGTTTACCACCTTTTGGTTCTTTACTCCTGCCTGTTGTGTCACTCCTATCCGAACCAGCACCGCAGGGTCATTTTGCGGGGCATCAGCGGGCGGATAACGGAAATTTTTTATAGTAATAAGCAAAGCCCATAAAAAAATATTTTCCATTCAAATGCTTTACATTTTTTATGCAGGTACACTCATGCCTTGTTCTATAAATGCTGTGCTGTTTGCGCCTGCTTTATTTTCATCATGCAAAACTCTTGGAGCCAATAATTTGTACAGCACCGGTGTTACAACTCTTGTTAATAAGGTTGAACTGATAAGACCACCGATGATGACGAGCGCCAATGGTGAATACAACGGATTTCTTTCAAGCACCAGCGGTAATAGCCCGCCAATTGCTGTGAGCGTCGTGAGGATGATTGGTATAAAACGTGTTTCACCGGCTTCTTCAATAGCTTCGTTGATGCTTTTGCCGTTTCGGCGCAACTGATCCGTATAGTCAACAAGCAAGATTGAATTTTTTACTTCGATTCCGATAAGCGCAATTAAACCAATTACAGCAACAAATGAAAATGTATTGCCTGAAAGCAGCAGGGCAAATACTGCACCAATAATGCCCAGCGGAATTACCGATAAAACAATAAGTGTTCCTTTGAATGTCTTAAACTCCAGAATTAAAATACCAAGCAAACCAAAAATGGTAATGAGTATGATAGTGCCGAGCCCGCCAAAGCTTTCCTGGCTTGCCTCTATGTCACCCGCTGCCACATATTTTGTCCCTTGCGGGAACTGCCATTTATCAAGTTCCTTCAATATGCCGTCCGTTACTTTTGCGGTGTTGTAGCCGCTTTGCACAAATGAGGTTACAACAGTATACCGGTCTTTATCATAGTGCTTGATTGTTGTAGGCGATGTTTGAAATTCGATATCAGCCAGCTGACTTAAAGGTATCAGGGCGCCGCTGTAAGATGCAACATAAATTTTATTAAACACATCAAAGGTTTGTTTGTTGTCGTGCGGCAACGTAATGTTGATGTTATAGTCATCATCATCGCTGCCATCTTCTTTTCTGAAAGTGCCGATGTTTAATCCTGCCACTGCCATACGAATGGTTTTGTCTATTTCACTTACTGCTGCTCCAAGTATTGCAGCTTTTTGTTTGTTGACATTTACTTTGATGTCCGTTTTTAAAGTGGTGAGATCATTATTTACATACATCGTGCCTTCAGTTCTTCTTAAAAGATTTTCAACCTTAAATGACAATGCTCTTAACGTATCTAAATTTTCACTGAATAAACGGATGGCAATCGGCGCTTCAATCGGAGGACCTTGTTCAAAATCTTTCACCTCAATTTTTGCATTGGGATAATCTTTGAATTTATTGCGCAATTGGTCTATTAATTTCTTTTTTTGTTCAGGTGTCGTGTTGTTGAGTTGCGCAAATATTTGCGCTGTATTATCTGCATTGCCCACCGGGACAACGTTATAATAAATGCGTGGATTTCCATGACCAACATTCGTAGCATAATTTTTTAAGTCTGGAATATTTTTAATGTTAGTCTCAACATATCGTGTGACAGAATCCGTTGTGGCAAGACTTGTGCCTAAGGGTGTTTCGATATTGATCATGAACATTGGTTTTTCTGAAGCAGGAAAAACACTAAACCCAACAACGGGCACCAATGCCAGCGAACCTGCAAATATTAATAATGCAACAAGCAAAGTGATATATGGTCTTGCAAGAGCAGAATGCAATAGTTTCCTGTAGGAGCCGCTTACCAACTTATGTAAGCCGCGCAGAAAAATATTTCCCTCAGGTTTTTCTTTGTTGCTTAATATTCTGCTTGACAAAAAAGGAATGATGGTTAATGACACAAACAATGAGGCGAGAACTGTTGCCACTACCGCTGCGGGAAGGCTGCGGATAAAATCACCTGCACCTTCCGGTAAAAATAATAGCGGAAGGAATGCAAAGATGAGTGTAGCAGTGCAACCCAGTACAGCCAATCCAATTTGTTTTGTTGCGGCCATTGCAGCCTCACGTTTGGAATAACCCATACGTAAATGACGCTCTATATTTTCAACAACAACAATGCTGTCGTCAACCAGCAAACCCAGGGCCACTACAAAGCCAACGATACTTAACTGATTTATGGTGAAGCCACTTACATCTAACAAAAACAAGCCTATTGCAAGCGACAGGGGGATGGAAATCATTACTACCACGCTTGCCCTGAAACCTAATGGCAGCAGCGTTATCAGCACAAGGCAAATAGCAATTGCAAAATCGCCTTCAAAGTGACTTAATCTTGTATGCACGCTTTCAGCGTTATTAAAACTTTGACTGTAGGCAATACTCTTTGGCAACTCTTTTTGAAACCGTTCCAGCACGGGTTGCATTTCTTTTTCAACATCGAAAATATTCGTGCCCATTTTCCTGCTGGCTGTTACAAATACGCCACGGTGGCCATTCAATCGGGCAATATAGTTCTGCTCATCGTAATCAAATGACACATCGGCAATATCTTTTACATAAACAGATTTTCCGTTAATGCTCTCAACGATGGTATTTTTTATTTCATCAACACTTTTATAATCACCGCTCGTTTTGATGTTGAATTTTTTTGTTCCCATGTCAATACTGCCGCCGGGAATATTTATATTTTCATTTTGTATTGCACCAATCACCCTGTTCAGCGCGATTTTATTTTGCGACATCTTTTCGAGGTTCAGTGAAATACGCACCTGTTGCTGTGGAAATGCCCAGTTGTCAACATTTTTCAGGGATTTAATTTTTTCGAGGTTCTCTTTCAATTTTTTGCTCCAGTGTTCAAGATCACTGTATGGCGCGGTTTCACTCATCAAGGCAAGCTGCATAATGTTTACATCGCTTGGACTAAATTTTAAGATGTCAATATCAAAAATATCCTCTGGGAGTTCACTGCGCAGCGCATCCATTTCACGAACAAGGTCCTGGTATTTTTTGTCAGGGTCGGTTTCATATTTAAATTCAATAGTAAGAACAGCAAGACCGTCATCCATCTTCGTTCTTATTCGTTTGATATCATCGAGCTCATTTATTTTTTTCTCGATAGGATCAACCACGAGCTGTTCCATATCCTTCGGACTTGTGCCGGGATAAATAACTACCACATTGAATTGTGGCGCCTGGAAATCGGGATCTTCACCACGCGGCATGTTTAATAAAGAGTTTATTCCGATCGCAATCAGCATTACAAACACAATGAGTGTGAACTGATAATTTTTTACTGCGAAGTCAGTTATTTTCATGATTAGAATTTTGTAGTTAATATTTGTGATCGGCTACAACACTTTATGCATCTTCGTTGCGTCGCACACTTGTACTGAAGAAAATGAATCATCATAGGAAGGAGCGAAGCCATGCATAGTGGGTGGCGGCGAAGTGACTATCTCCTGATTTGAAAAGATTGCCATGGCTTAACTCTTTCACAAACCTATGAGTTAAGTCTCTCAATGACCAACAAAGAACTGAACCTTAAAGTGGGTGACACCTGTGTTAAGCGAAGAACACGGGGAACGGGAAATATTTTATCAATTTACTAGTTTCACTTTTGAATTTTCTGTCAGGTAACTCAAGCCATCGGTGATAACATTACTTACATTTTCAAGACCACTTCTGACAACCACATTATCTTTATCAATGAATGCAATCTGTACACTTTTTTTGGTGACAGATATTTTATCGGGGTTAAGCAAATACACATAACCCGTTTTGCCATCAGCTTCCGTTAACGCTTCAATGGGAATGACAGACAATTTTTGTGGAGCGCTGCTGTTGAGTTTAATAGTAGCGAAAAGACCCGCTGCAAATTTTTTTCCGTTAGGTAAAACCTTTACTTCAATCTCATAAGTGCCGCTTACAGGGTCGGCTGCTCCTGCAATTTTATTTACAATGCCTTTGAATGTTGTGCCGGGATACGCATCAATTTCCACAGTGGCTACATTCCCTTTTTTTAATATAGCCCAGTCTTTGTCACTTACCCCGAACTGCACAACCCAATCCTCGTTTGAAGTGCCGTTCATGATGATAACCGGCGCACCTGAAGACGCAAGCTCCCCTTCATTCATAATCTTTTTGATGACGGCGCCATCATCTGTTGCCCTTATTTGCGCATGCTGTTGATTGAATTGGGCAATACGTAAACTTTCATTTGCAACGTGATGCTGTGTTTGTACATTTTGGTATTGTTCCAATGTTGCTGCGGTATCTTCAAACAGATTTTTTACACGGGTAAAATCGCGATTCGCTTTTTCAACATTTTGTTTTGCCTGGGCAACCTGGGCGTTTATTTCAGTTAAGTCGAGCGTTGCAAGTAGTTGTCCCTTACTTACATGATCACCCTCTTTTACATATATCCGCGAAATGATCCCTCCGATCTTAAACGAAAGTTTGGCTTCGCTTTCGGATGCAATTGTGCCTGAGTACTCCAGTGCCGGTGCATAATCTGTTACAGCAACAGGTTGTGTTCTTACTATAACAGCATCTTCAGTATTACTTGTTTGTGCTTTGTTTTCACTGCAGCTCGTAACTGTAAATACTGTTGCTGTAACAAGAAGTGAAACAGAAAGAGAAATTAGTTTTTTCA
>DATBFI010000007.1:0-6441 GCA_036558585.1 Chitinophagaceae bacterium | reverse complement strand
AATAATTATAGTAAGTTCAGTAACCGTATATGGGCAAAATTCCCAAAAAGATTCTTTGTTATACGAGGTTAGTGAATATGAAAAAACCGTAAATAAAGCTGCCACCTTATTTTTAAATAAGGAACTGAGCACCGCTGAAAGAATTAAAGCCATGGAGCCCTACGCCATCGTTTATGATGAAAAACATGTAAAGCAATTTAAAAACATAATTCTTGATGATAAGGAACAACCTGAAATCAGGGCAACAGCGTTAAGTAAAATTTACCAATTCGTACTCACTGATGAAAGATTAGGAACACTGGCTATTGAATGGCTGGGCGATCCGCAGGCGCCAGCAATTTTAAAACAAAAGGCTTTTCAGTTAGCTGTATTATATAAGGTATTCCAACGAACCAAAAATGACGCAACACGGTTCGAAGCAATCCGTGCATTAGGTTTTTATAAAGAGGCGAGAGAAAAACTGGTAAACATAAGCCGCGATGCAAGCGAAAAAGAAGAATTCCGCGAAGCCGCACTCGAGGCTTTAGACGCGGGTGATAAAGCAGTTATTCCTACCTGTCCAACAAGCCTTCTGCCCCTCATCGAAGTTCAAATAAACAATACTCCCTCCAATCATGATGATTATGGAAGCACAACTGCTTATACTGCCTGCAGAGCACGGGTTGTAAATTACCTCAATTCGCAGGGCGGCAATAATTTTCCAAATGGTGTTCCGATAGTAATACGCAATCCATTCGATAAATCCAACCCGTCTTTTTCACTGTCCTTCTCAGCTACCGGCGGCACTTCTGCAGGTGAAGCACGAATATTTTCAACATTGCCGGGAGAAGGAACATGGCTTACCTTTTATGTGAAAGGGACTCTTACGAGTGCTATAGATAAAAGTTCAATTATAGAAATAGCTGCTCAGGGTGCCTGCACTGCTGATGCTGTACTGGCAAGAAAAGCTCTCATGATTCCACCCGTCGGCTCAATTCCAATATCTTCGGACGGTCCACGCGTTGTGCTGGAAATTGGTTCTGTATCAACCCTGGATGATTATGTAACATGGGCTCCAAAGCTTTGCCGCATCAGGTGGTTAACAAGTAACCCGCCTCCTCAGGTGGATATAACATATCAAAATTCACCTGCACCGGGATCATTTATTGTATCCCCGGCCTCATTCACTGAAGCCGCAGGTTCAACATTGACTATAACCCTAAGGAATATGAATGCTACAGGGCCTGATAAACGCCTGCAATTTGCTGACGGTACTCTTGCGGCTGGTCATACTGCCAGCAATGACGCGTTAACACTAACATTACAAAATGATGGCGCATGGGTTAATTTTTACATAGCAGGCAATTATCCAAATGCAAGCATAAGAGATAAAGATGCGGTGATGGAGGTAAGAGATGCCGGCACCGGCCTGTTATTATCCCGGGAGGGCGTAATGGTGAGAATAAGAAAAAACGCAAATACTCTTACCTCAGGAGAAAGAGACAGATTTTTAAATGCCCTTAATAAATTGAATTCATCGTCAAAATTTAATGACTATATTGACTTTGTCAAGACACATAGCAGAAGCAACATCAACGATACTACAAAGTCAATGGTCTCACACAGGCAGGCGCATAGTGGCTCTGCTTTTTTGCCCTGGCATCGTGCATTTGTATTACACTTCGAACGTTTGTTACAGGCTGCTGATCCAAGCGTAGCGCTACCATATTGGAAATTTGATGCAGCAGCTCCCAATATATTCACACAGAATTTTATGGGCAGTGATGAGGGAGATAACACAGTTAAGCTGTCAGGCACTAACCCTATTCGTACCTGGTCAATGTCGCAGGACGGTGTGCCGGCACCGCAGATCATGCGCGGTAAAATGAAAGCTGGTAAAAATGGCGCACCTCAAAATATGCCAGGTGAAACAGATATACTTGCGTTAGGAAATAAATTTTCAGCATTCAAGGGTATGGAAATAGGTTTTCATAACCTGGCACACAGTGCCTGGCCAGCTCCTTCATGGCTGTTGCTTCCGGAACTCGCACCACGTGATCCACTTTTTTTCCCATTGCATTGTAATGTTGACCGCGTGTGGGCAGAGTGGCAGTGGGTGCGCAACAGGTATACTACCTCTGATTCTCAGACTTATGATCTACAAGGTAGTTATGCAAACCCTGCCAATCCAAATTTAAAACCGGCCTATATAGTAAATAACAAAACCCAGGTAATCACAACAGACCGGACACTTGGTCAATACGCAGATGATACGATGTGGCCATGGAATAATGTAACAGGTGGAACAGGCACAGTAGCGCGGCCCGGCACTGCAGTTCTCACTCCCTTGCCCGCAACATTAGGAACGACACTGCCCGATAAGCCTGCTGTCAAAAGTGTAATAGACTATCTCAACATAACAAGCCCTGTCCCGGGAGATGGCTTGGACTACGCTTACGATAACTTTTTTCCATATGATTAACTCACCCGCTTAATATGAAAAAGATAATTCTTATAATACTTATAATAAGTTCAGCAAGTGCGTATGGACAGAGTTCGAAAAAAGATTCCCTGTTACGCGAAATCGATGAACGTACAAAAAGTGTAAAGAAAGCTGCTGACCAATTTCTAAACAAGAACTTTAGCGTAGCAGACAGAATTAAAGCCATTGAGTCTTACGCCATCATCTATGATGAAACCCAGTCAGAGCAATTCAAAAGTATTGTTTTGGATGATAAAGAACCACCCGGGATCAGGGCAATGGCTTTGAATAAAATATATCAATTCATACCCGGTGATGAAAGATTAGAATCGCTGACAATTGAATGGCTGGGTAATCCACAAGCGCCAAAAGTTTTAAGGCGTGAAGCATTTCAGTTAGAAGAAGCCTTATCATTCTTATCTATGGATGTGCCTGATGTTTATCAGAAAATGTTAGAAGACCCTGAGCCTGAATTCAGGCTGTTTGCTTTTACCAGGTTAATTGTACACAGCGATGCAAGAGCACAACAAAAATTGATCACCGGATTAGAAAATCCTCAACTGGCATTATTGCCTGCACCTGCTGCGATTAAAATACTCTCCCTGTCTGCAAAAAAAGAATATTATCCAGCCGTATACAAAGTATTGCAGCAAAGCAAAGATGAACAAACACGTTTGGAAGCAATCAGGGCATTAAGTTTTTATAAAGACGCGAGGGAAAAAATCATAAGTATCCTCCATGATACACATGAAAAAGAACAATTGCGTGAGGCTGCGCTTGAAGCTTTATATGTTGGTGACCGGGACAATATTGTAAAATATGCTTCGCTAATATTATCTGACAAAAGCGCAACACCACATTTACAAATTAATGCAATTCAAATGACGATGGATGTGAGGGAATCTATGACATTCAAAGTAGAAGGCGAATATGACCTGCTGATAAAAAGGATAACGCAAGATAAAAGCAGCGATCCGGAACTGCAGAAAATTGCACTTGAATATTTGCAGTCTGACCGGCCAAAACAATAACACACACTTCCAAATCACTAAGATAAGATCTAAATGCTCCTTACTAAATTATCAAGTTATGAAGCTGATATTTTTAATAGTAATCTGCCTGACTTCGTTTTATCAGGACTATAGTCAGAACAACCAGCAGAAGTGGAAAGAATTAGTAAAATCAGGTGATCTCAAAAAGATTGTATCTGACAAAAGTATTGCGCCCGCCTCCACGGCCGTTGATACTATTATGGAAAGTGCAATAAGCGAAGCAGACGAAAATTTTTCCTTGACCGAATTAACTATGATTGTGAATTTTTGTTCTGAATATTGTTATAAGTCGACTCACATTTCTCAGGCGCTTGCCGGGTGGCTGAGAGAGAATCATTCAATCTATAAAGACAAAACCCCAACAGACGCCAATCAATTTCGCGCATTTCTTTTGTCATCCCTAAGTAGGTTTCCCGGGAACGAAGAAATCTACAAATATGTGAAATCTGAAATACTGTTTTCTGATCATACTATTAATATTGCGGCAGCAGCTGCAACAGCAAAAAATTTTCCCGATAAATCGGCCGAATTAATACCGTTAATGGAACCATTTCTTGGCAGTTCATTCTCTGACGAATGGGTAGATATTAGAACCCCTGAATTAAATTACCCAATTCTCAACCCAACAAAAGCACGATATGAAATAATATTAACACTAACTGCATATGGTGCGCGGGCATACAAGTGCGTAAAATTATTGGATGAGATATGCAAAAATTGCGGGGAGTATGGCGATGATTCCGTCCTGTATACAAAGGCAAAGAATGCGGCAGAATACATTCGTAAAATAACTCCTCCGTGTTGCCAGAAGGAAACTGCTGTAAAGGCCAGTCAGCATGGAATGATGCTCATCAGCAAAGAAAACAGAAAAGTAATATCTGCCGGCAATATAAAACTGCTTGACCAGGAAGGTGATTCGCCAACGTTTAAAGATTTGACAGATAAACCATTTGTGCTCACTTTTTTTTATACCCAATGCACCAATGCTTTAAAATGTATATCCAGTGTTCACCGGTTGGGAGAGCTTGAGACTGAATGTTTAGACGATAATTTGGCGGAGCGGGTGGGGATATACGCCATAACTTATGACCCGGATTTTGATACGCCATCAATTTTGAAAAAGTACGGTGAAATGTATGGTGTGAGATTCAATAAGAATATGAAATTTTTAAAAGCAGAAGGTAATTCAGGAGCAGTACTCTTTGATCAATTGCAATTGCGGGTAAATTATGGAGGAGGGACTGTAAACCAGCACGGGATACAATTATTTGTTTTTGACAAAAAAGGAAGAATAGCTGCAATCTGTGACAATGATACCTGGTCGGTAAGTGAAGTAAAAAACTGTTTAGCCAGTTTGATTGACGAGTAAATAATATAACTGCTGTTTGCATGAGCAATCTTTTTTGGAATTACAAACGATAATGGAAAAAGAATATGTATGAAATTCTATCGATAAAGTTTTAAAGGCATTGTTCATTTATAGGTCATCTTCTAAATTTTATTTATGAAATATATATACTATCAAGTTTTTATTGTTTGCCTTGTAATGGTAATGAGTAAAAGCCAGGCTCAATCAAAACATATGTTTGCGATAACTCCCAAAGACAAAGGATGTACGGGTTGGAGTTGTATAAAAGAAATCGATGTAGATAATAGTACACTTACGCGTAATATTTATTCTGCGGAAGGTACACTGCAGGCCTATGATGCACTTACCGGGCACGAATTTTTTCAGCAAAGCGATAAAACGGCTTTACATGACAGTATCGCTGCTATGGCTTATGATCAAAGATATAACCGCATATATTTTACACCGATGCATGGAACAGATCTTCGCTATATCGATCTGAGTGCTTCACCTGCAAGACTTTATATAGTAAGAGACCAGCAACTCAAACCATTTGCTTCTAAACCGGGACAGGAAGATGTAATTACACGCATGACTTTTGCTTCAGACGGTAATGGATATGCACTAACCAATAATGGTAATCATCTAATTCGTTTTGCAACGGGAGAAAAGATTAGTGTTCAGGACCTTGGCAGTTTGAAAGATGACAAAAACAATGGTGACAATTCTGTGCATAATTTCCCGCAGAACTGGGGTGGAGATATGGTGGCAGACGCATTTGGTAAACTATACCTGATTACTCAAAGTGGTAACTTATATCAAATAGACCCGAAAACATCAGTAACCAACTTTATTGGCTCTGTTAAAAACATTCCTGCCGGTTTCACGATCAATGGCGCAGCAGTTGATGCAAATAATAATATTATAATCAGCAGCGCTGTAAAGACCGATCAATATTATCACTTCAATCTTTCCGCTTTGAAAGCAACTCCTGTCAATAAAAGTGAACAGAATGTATATAACGCTTCTGATCTCGCAAGTGCAAACCTGCTGTATGAAAGTTACGCACCGAAAATGGGTTTACTACAAGAAGTAAAAGCCAATACTCAAATTTCTGTGTATCCCAATCCTGTTTCATATGGGAACTTTAATATTTTATTCAGTAACATTTCCAACAGTGATTATTTAGTAGAGCTGCTTACTGTTGCCGGCAGCAGAATATTTACCAAAAAATTGAATGCTGTCTCTGGCCAAAAAGAAAAAATTTATCTGCCTGCAAGTATTAATTCGGGGGAATTTATTCTCCATGTTATTAGTCTCAAAGAAAAAAATAAAATTTATACCGATAAGATCATTGTAGCTAAGTAATTGTCCTATGAATCAAAAACAAGAAAGTTCTGCTGGTCAGGACTTTTTTGTTTTAGCCTTGAGCGATAAACTTTAGGATCTAAAAAATTTGTATACAATTATAACCCTGCAAACAATGTGTTACCAGAAGATCATTTCAATGATCAAAATAACTATTGCTTAGCAATTTGTTGCCACCCTTAATATATACCTTTGTTTTATACTACATCAAT
>DATBFI010000006.1:0-12405 GCA_036558585.1 Chitinophagaceae bacterium | reverse complement strand
ATCACCGGGACTGAAGACCCATGCTACTTTTAGCTCATGAACATTTTCTTTATTGACCTGGTCTAACGGAGAATAACTGCTGCTTTCCGGGTCTGCCTTGTACATGCTCCAGGAGCGGTTATCGTTTTTACAGCCTGTAGAAAAAACTAAAGCAAGAAAAGAAATCAAAAAACAATTTTTTTTAAAAGGTGAAGCACAAAAGCGTGTATGGTTTCTTTGCATATAAGTCGACTAAAAACTCTTAATCAAACATGAACGGGTTTTGGATCATAGATACAAAGTTAATTTTTAAGAACGTGGAACTCAGAGCCGATCTCTTCACTAATAATTTTTCCGTTTTCTTTTGGTGGCTTTCTGTGCCAATATGATGCAAGTATCGATCCTGTAATATTCATCAGCGGGCCAAATACGGCCGGAGCCAAACCAACAGTTGCAATTTTCCCCATAGCTTTTGCAAGTCCGGAAGCAAGACCGCCATTTTGCATGCCTACTTCAATAGCAATGGTACGGCAATCACGTTCACTCATTTTAAACAGGCGTCCGCACCAGTAACCCAGCGTATATCCTGATAAATTATGAATAAGCACCAGCAATATGAGTGCAGGGCCAATAGTTAACAGGCTCTCTCTGCCGGCAGCAGTAATAATTACAATAATGAATGCAATACCGAACATAGAAACAAGTGGCATTGTTTTATCGAGCCAGGCAGCTTTGCCATGCAAAAACTTATTAAAGAAAAGACCGGCAGTAATTGGAATGATAACTATTTTAATAATGTCCCACATCATGTCGAGCACATTTATCTGGATAAATGCACCGGCCAGTAACTTCATCAATAACGGGGTCATAATTGGTGCAAGCATAGTAGAGACCGCAGTAATGGTAATGGAGAGTGCAAGGTTTGCTTTCGCCAGATATGAAATCACATTTGATGCCATGCCATTTGGAGAACAACCGATCAAAATAATGCCTGCAGCAATTTCAGGAGGAAAGCCACTCATGCTTGCCAATGTAAAACCCAGGAGTGGCATGATAATGAAATGGCTGCAAACACCTATCAACACTCCTTTTGGCATTTTGGCCACACCCACAAAATCTTTAAAACTCATTGATGTGCCCATCCCAAACATAATGAGCTGCAATAATGGAGTAATGAGCGTCGCAAATTTAAATCCATTCAGTTCTGTAAAGGGTTTTGGATAATATAATGCGGTGGTGACAGCAGCAAAAATCGTTACCGTGTATGAAAACCCTTTAAGCAGCGGAAAGCCGCGAAATCCAATCGCTAATTCAATAAAAAAAATTATGAACAAGGGCCCCGCTTCTGCAGTATGTCCTGAGAATACCATGACAAGTGCAGCTACTAAACACAATACGGCAAAAGCCAGGATTAATTTATAAGCATTCATCTTTATTGCATTAAAGTAAAACAATTTTAGTAAGAATTTTTTTGAACCGGGCTACTGCTCTTTGCTGATCATTGTTGCGTCGCACACTTCAACTAAGGATATTCTGTTTGAAAGGCTTCGACTGGCTCAGCCTGACAAGTTCCGGGCAGATTAATAAACAAAAGTATGTCATCCCCGAGGCTTGTCGAAGGTGACAACACCTAAAATAGATGTCTCATTCTTCAACATGACAAGTTCTTGTACGACATAATTTATTCTTAAGCTTGTCATCCCGACGCAGGAGGGATCTATATAATATTCATTCTTTAATAAATGAGTGTAAACAAATCACTCTAATAAAAAGAACAGATTTCCCACTCTTCAAGATAACAAGCTTAAGATTTTTAATGTGCAAAAAAATTCATTAGTCACAGTTTGTCACCCCCGACGAAGGAGAGGTCTGCATTCATTAAATGTTCATTTTGTATTAAGCACTACAACAGGAGTTGCAATACCATTTAAATCATAAACAATCTTCCCACCTCTTATTGTCATTTCACATTCGAGTTTTTTATCCCCTTCAATTTTATATCCTTTATAATCAAAGAAACCAAACTTACCTTCTCTTAAATTTAATATCGCTACATCAGCATCAGATCCCACTGAAAGATTTCCGAGCTCTTCACGCTTAATTTCCTTTGCAGGATTTGACGTTGCTGCTCTTATCACACTATTCAAATCCATACCCATAATAAGAAACTTCGACATTACATTCAGTATGTCCTTCATGGCCGCATTCATGCTTCCTGTATGAAGATCGGTACTGATCGAATTGGGATAAAAGCCATTCCTGAGTGCAGGTATTGCCTGTGAAAAACTAAAACTGATCCCGCCATATCCCACATCAAAGATGATCCCTTTTTTCTGTGCATCGATAACAAATGGCTTTACTTTACCTGTGATAGTATCAACAACAAATTCCCTTGTATCCAATTGTGCGAAGCAATGCGTAAAAATATCCCCCGGGCGAAGATGTTTAAAAAAAAGTTCCTCAATTGAAAGAGGCGGAGTGCTTCCTCCAAAGTCGACCATTACCGGGATATTTGCTTTAGTGCCTGCTTCAACTGCACGATCTGCAGGAGTCCATTCATGTCCCTCGTAATGCGCCAATTTAATACCAACAACATTTTCTTTATTTGCTATTGCAACAACGGATGTTAATTTTCCGTCCATATCAGCAACATTTTGTTCATAACTTCCGCCGCGCATACCTTCACCAACAATATTAAGAAAAGCAAGCACTCTCGTTTGTGACTTGTCAATGATGTTTTTTTTGAAGTCGGGGAACGTGCGCCAGCCGGAGCTTCCGGCATCTACAACAGTAGTTACACCACAGCGAAAGGTAAATCCGTCTGGTATCACGCCGCTCGGCCCGTTCATATAAGCCTGGTCAAGGTTTGTTCCCACAAAGTCGTGGGTATGTATATCAATAAGCCCCGGTGTTACATATAAGCCTTTAGCATTAACGACCTGTTTTGCCTGCTTTGCATCAATATTTTTTTCTACCAAAACAATTTTGCCATTATTGATGGCAATATCCATCACATCATCAATATTATTTTTTGGATCAATTACATGACCATCCTTAATGACGATGCTGTATGGTTGCGATTGAACTACAGTAGCAACGCATATCGAGAGGAAAAGAAAGAAGGGAAATCTTTTTTTCATTTTTAAAATTTTTTTTTCGGTTAGAAAAACGACTAACGTGCAAAACGGTGAAACTTAATAACAGATTTGAAAAAACCTGTAAGTTTTTTGAAACCTCACAGGTTTCAGCGTTCAACTGCAGCAAAACTTTTTTGATGTATGAAAAGCTAATTTTTTGTTGACAAATAACCTTATTACCTTATGTCCCATTTAAGCGTCTTCTGATAGTGCTTTAGGAATGCCTCATATTCTTCAGCAAACTTATTTTTCTGTGATGTTCAGGCTGATTCAGTATATACTTGCAAACTTTATCTACATCTGATTTTGAAACCAAAAAAGCAGAGGCTGATTCCTGCCAGGCAAATACTCCGGCACTTAATTTTTTGTCATTAATGAATTTCGAAGAACTATCTGCTACTATGGTTGCTAATACTTCTTCTGATAATCTCGGCGAACGAGAGGCAAGAATATGAGCATGTTCAGGATTAGCATAAATACTGTACAACTTAGAATTATTGTTATTAATAACTCCGGTAATATATTTTTCTATCCGTTCACGATTCCTTTCAGGAATCGGGGGTGTTCGATTTTGAGTTATCAAAATAAAATGAGTATAGAGATTGTGATATTCAATTTTCATAACGACTTATTTATAAGGTAAATAAGGTTTTTCTTTTAATGATTTCTTTTTACTAAGGTAATAAGGTCTTCTACTGCCACATAGTTTATCAGACTTTGCCCTAACCTTGCGCTTTTGCGAGGTACTAAAGCAGAAGAAATTTTTTTCATCAAAAGTTAAATCGTGGTCTTAATCTAATAGCCAAAAAAAGACGACAAATTCATCTTATTACCTTAGTAAAGTTTTGTAAAAAAATAAATAACCTTATTACCTTAGTAAAGAATTGTAAAAGAGTGGTTCAAACCTTATTACCTTATATCCCATTTAAGCGTCTTCTGATAGTGCTTTAGGAATGCCTCATATTCTTCAGCAAAACTTACTTTTCTGTGATGTTCAGGCTGAAAAAACCTGTGAGGTTTTTGAAACCTCACAGGTTTCAGCGTTCAACTGCAGCAAAACTTTCTGACTATTGTTTTTTCACTAAAACTCTTTTATCCTTTTTTACTTGTTTTACATCTGCCGGCAATGTGATCCTCCAGATATCTCCTCCTTTGCCACCATATTGAATTACATAAACATTATTACCGATCAGTACCGCATCGGTGGGTTCGGTAAAACCTTCCACAATGCGTGTTGTCTTTACAAAATAATTATCACTTGTTGAGTCATAGGTCAGATGAAGATGCAAAAGATCAGAGCCTTCATTTGTAAAAGCACTCATCATTGATGATCCTGCTCCGAATGAATATCGTATTACAAAACCATCGCCTTTAAAGTCTTTTGACAGGATTTTTTTTGTATCAAAAAATAATCCGAGGGGTGAGCAATGGGCAGTAAATGTACTAACAGTAACTCCTGTTATATCGCCATCGAGAACTTTGCCGGAGTGGCCGCGATATTCATTTGCATCAGGGCCCAAATTCTGTACACCGGGCGAAAACCTAACGCCCGCAGGAATTTTTGGAAAACTGGTATCAGTATGAAAATATCTCACCTCCCATGAATGTGAGGACCTGGGGATAAAAGGATCTGTATCAGGATCAGGTTTCCAGTCTGCATATTGTTGCGGATTTTCAAGACCGCCCATTACCCAGGGAAAACCATAATGATGATTTTGTCTTACCCAAAACATATCTTCAGGCATGTCATAATCAGGTGAATTGGAAACCGCAAAAAGATTCCCGTTGCCATCAAAAGCCATGTCATAGGCATTGCGGATGCCTTCTGCGTAAATAAACCCATCGGCTTTTAATTTCACTTCGTCATCAGTTAAATACAGATCTTTTGCATCGACGGGAAACCTGAAAATTTTTGCTGTTAAAGCATTGTCTCTTGCATTAGGATAAAGCCCGCCATTATCCTGCACTTCGCCATGGTCTGTTCTTGCGCCACTATTTACGTAAATATATTTTCCATCCGGGCTAACTTCCATTGCATTCCATCCATGATCATAAATAGTTTTATTTGCCCCATAGTCAACGGTGTTAAAAACAACGGTCATCTGGTAATTGCCTGATGGAAGCAGATCGAACCGAACCATTCTTCCTCTTGTTGTTCTGTGACTATTTGTATCAACATTGCCGCATAAAAAAATAGAGTTTTTTAAGAAGACAGCTCCCTGCAAACGCGTGATACCATGATCCTTTGCGGAAAAAATTTTTTCTGATATTGGTTTTGCGCTGTCAGGATTTTTTATGCGAAATACATTGCCATCAAAAGTGGTATACCAAAGATCGTTGGTAACAGGATTATGCAATATGCGTACAGCAAGTGAGTCAACAGTCATAACATGTGCTATTGTTATATCAGGACGTAAAGCTTTTGGAACGGATGATGGCTTTGTAACAGAAATGCGTCTTATATAAGTAACGAGCTGCCATCGCTGTTCCTCGGATAATACATCTTTGAAAGGTGGCATATTGCCCTTGCCATTACTCATTTTCCAAAATAATGCGCCGTCAGTTTGTTCCCTTATGCGCCTGTTATGAAAGTTTGCGGGTCTCTGCCCCAGTGCTTTGCCCGCTGCGCCATCACCATAACCGCTTTTACCATGACAAGACCAGCAATATACATTATACAGAGCCTGCCCTTTTTGTTCTGCTGCTGAAACATCGTTAAATGGGTTTTTTAATTTATCTGCACTACCCGGCGCTATCCATATTGTGCTACCTGATTCTGTTGAAGAAGTACAATTGGCAAGCACAAAAATTATGGTTACAGGTACAAAGATTATTGATGATACAGTCAGTAGTTTTCTATTGTACATTCTTTTAAATTATGCATATCCTTCTTTCACAGGAATGACAAATCGCAAATGTATTACCAGCAGAAAAATAAAATTCAGTTTATCATAGACTTGAGTTTGTCAAGACGGACTTGCCTGCGGCAGGGTATAAAACATCTGTATAACTGAAAATACTTTTGATTGAAGTGCGCTGCTGCTCAAGGTTATAGCGTACAAGTGTGCGAACCGCCAATAGTCGGTCGCAGCGCAAGTAAAGCTTCATCCTTACTCTTAGTTTGATTCATAAAACAAATGAACCCATGTTATACTAAGCCATTTGATAATTCCTCTTTCAATCTTTTTGCAACTATCTTTTCATCGCCTGGCCTCATTACCCATGCAGTAATATTGATGCTTTTTTCGTCGTGACTCATTACTTCTATAGAAGGATCACCACTGCGCAATTTTTCCTGCAGATCTTTTACAGACATTTTTATTTTGTTGCTATCCCATGATACTTCCAAAGTTGGCGTAATGTTCCCTAATGGAGGAACAAAAACTTTTGTTGTAACTCCGTTAACTGATGTAACTGCACTTTGAATACGGCTGATTGCTTTTTCCCAATTCTTCCACTCTTTGTCATGATCGTAGGTGAGATAATGTTCCAATGCCACGTACATCCCGAGAATTTCTTCTTTGTTTACTTTGAAGCCACGACCAATATTAAAACCACGTGGCGGCATGTGCAAACGTGCCGCAGCAATAATATCTTTTTTGCCCATCAACAGGCCTGCACTTTGCGGACCGCGAATTGCTTTGCCACCGGAGATCACAACAAAATGAAATCCCATATCATTAAACTTCCATAGATTCGAAACGGGCGGTACATCAGCGGCGATGTCGATGGACGTAGGTATATTGTGTTTCCTGCCAAGCTCTACCCATTCTTCATGCATTATTTTCCCTTTGTCTGCCTCGATATTCAAAAAGTGCAGGCAGGCAGTCTTTTCATTTATCGCTGCTTCCACATCCGATGCTGTTTCAACCGTTACTATTTTACAACCAGTATTAGTAAGCGCATGATTATAATCAATATCATGAGCCTTCTGGCAAATTACTTCAGACTTCATTCCTGTACCTTCAAGATGCGGAAGTTGCTTTACCTTTTCCACATCCATGCCGGTAAGTATCCCCGCTAAACCAAGTGTCATGCCTGAGAAAGCGCCCGTTGTTACTACCGCAGCTTCTGCATGCGTCATCTGTGCAATCTTCTCTCCTGCTTTATCCTGTAGCTCATCAAGCAGGCAAAAATCCTTTGAAGCACCCATGATCGTATCAACTACATAATCATGCATTAAGGAACCGGTCATAAAAGTATATGTTCCGGCGGCATTGATAAAAGTACGGACACCAAGCTCTTTAAAAAGATTTCTTTTTCGGAAAGAATTTGAAGCCTTCGCGGATTGAAATGGTAAAACACTTCCTGCAATTCCACCGACAAAAGGAAGAAGTGATAAATTTTTTATAAGTTCTCTGCGTTTCATGTGACGTTGTAAAAATGATTTTTAAAATTTATGGTCTCCTGTTTTCGGTCATTGCTGCCAGTTTGATTTTTGGTCGCCGTCCAACGCATATTCCAATAATCATTGATCTTTAACTTAACCTGTAGCGGTGACCATCATCAACAGCAATCAGATATAAGCCATGCAATCCATTTCAACGAGTGAATTTCCGGGAACGCCACCCTGCGCAACAGCAACCGTTGTGCGTACAGGAGGATTTTTTCCAAAGCGTCCTTTGAATACTTCATTCATGCCCTGGTAATCTTTTATATCGTTTAAAAACACACTCACCTTTAAAACTTTTTCCATAGATGAGCCTGCTTTTATCAATTGCTCTTCCAGCGATTTCAATACGTGCTCGGTGTGTGATTTTATATCGCCCTCGAAATGTGCGCCCTGCCCTGCAATAAATACAAGGTTACCCAGCTTGGTAATCTGAGAAAATAATGGAACATCCTGGTCGTACACTATTCCGTCTACTTCTTTTTCCTTACCAGATGCCGGTAATGCCTTGGCGGCTAAGCCAAACCCTGTAACTCCTAAGAGTGAGGCAAACAATTTTTTTAAAGCAGTTCTGCGTTGTGTTTTCATGTTGAAGATTTATGTGATAGTTAAAAGATTGCAAGCTTTTCTGCGCCTGACGCAAATCGCCGGAGCCAATCAATGAAAGAATTCGTGTTCTGTTCAAAAATAAAGAGTTGTGCAACAAAATGCAAATAAAGATAGGAACATGAAAGACGGGAAATAAGTATAATAGAGAAATACCAAATTATATTCCTGATGCAAATTTTTGTGAACCTTATATTTTGCTTCTTAACCATACTTTATTTACGTGCAGGATTACGCAATCGTTTGTTTAAACATAATTTGTAATCCCGTACCTCGCTAATTTTAATATTTGCAAAATTTGAAAAGATATAACATGAAAAACAACATGCACCTTTCTAAAATTTACCTGCTTTTGTTTTTGCCCGTACTTCACTACTCTTCATTTGCTCAGATAAAAAAGATATGGGCTTTGGGTGATGGAGAAAAAGTTTTTCGCAATGATCAGGATAAGGCCGGTAAAAATGGAAATCTCATTTGGGATGGAAAAATGATTCACTTAAAAGGCCTTTATAATGAAGTGCTCGCTTTCCAGGTAATTGTGGAAACAGGAATAAATGGCGCAAAAGCAATTGAGTTATCGGTAGATGCACCTGTTGACAAAACATCAGGAAAAATAATTGGCGGCAATACATTGAAATATGGACCGGATGGAACTATTGAAATTTTTACTGAACACTATTTATATGTAATTGATTCAACGCCTCCCAATTGGTATTACGGTTCTGTTGCTGCACAGCCAAAGAAAATGAGTGGCTGGATTCCAGATGCTTTGATCCCAACAGATGCTCCGCCTGGTCTTGGCGGGTTTCCTGTTGATATTGCTCCTTTAGATACAACTGCTTTTCGCAACAAAGGTTTATCTTCTCAAAACCAGGGATTCTGGATCGACATTTCCTTACCGCGTGATCAAAAAAAATTCCCTGCGGCAACGTATTATGGTAAAGTGAAAGTGACACAGCAGGGAAATCTTATCGGGGAAATTCCTTTAGAAGTAATATTGCTGCCACACTATTTGCCCGATGAAAATCATCAAAATATTTGGGTGTTTTCCGGAGATGTTTACACTTATTTTCCCGGTTTGTCAAAAAAGCAAATTGACAATATGATAAAATTTGAAGGACACAGGCACAGGGTGGATATGGTAGGGGGATTTACGGCAAATGAATCACCTTTTGACGGCAAGATGATAGAAGAATATAAGCCCTATTTAACAGGTGCTGCATTTACTCCTGCAAATGGTTATCATGGAACGGGTGAAGGAGTTGGCGAAAAAATTTTTCCTGTCGGTATGTATGGTTCTAAAGTAATGGGCGATACTAAAGATGAAGTACAAAAGCAGGCAAATTTTTGGGTGGACTGGTTTAATAAAAATGCTCCCAATGTTATTTATTTCTGGCACCTGATCGATGAACCGCGTGCAGACAAATATCCGTGGATAAAAGAAAGAGCGGGATGGATAAAAGAAAATCCCGGCACTGGTAAATCACTTCCTGTTTTTACCACCACATCCTATAACAAAGAGCTATCAGGGGCAATAGATATTTGGGCAGGATATGACGGTGTGGAATTAAATGATTTGCCTGAAGCGCGAAAGAATGGTGGCGATCACTGGTTTTATAACGGCAACCGTCCTCGCTGTGGTTCTGTTATACTGGAAGGCACTGCCGTAGATTGCAGGGTGAACAGCTGGATACTCTATAAGTATGGGATCAATACATGGTTTATCTGGCAAAGCACACACTGGCAGCACAACGGGCAGGGACCTAAAAGACATTTGCATCAAAATGTTTTTGCCAACCCTCTTACATTTATCAATGATCAAATGGAGTACGGCAATGGTGATGGCATATTGTTTTATCCCGGCCGCATGCCTTTCTATCCCGAGGAAGACAGGGGGTTAAACATGATCTTTCCTTCTATCCGCTTAAAAAATATCAGGCGTGGTCAGCAGGATGCAGAGATCATGCGAATGGCAGAAAAAAAAGCGGGGAGAGAAAAAGTGATAAGTATCATCAGAAAAGTTGTTCCAAAAGCATTAAGTGAAGTTTCCATGAAAGATGGTGTGCCCTGGAGTGAAAAAGGAGATGACTATGATACAATAAGAGATGATTTGCTGAAGTTGTTGTAGTTTTTTGGAATAGTGAATATTTCATTTTAAAAAAGGTCCTATCAGAAAAATAAAAAATTATTTGTCACAATTTTTTAAGCTTACAATAAATTTGTTTCAGCTAAACTATATGATATGGCACGAACTTTTTCAATCATGGGACTTCATCTTCGTTACCGGCTTAGGATTGCAGAAATGAACGCAGATATTACCATCTTACGGATTTTTGATGATTACCTAAAAGAACTTTCTTCAACGAAAGATAAACCAGGAATAAAAGACAAGATCGACGATTTTCAAAAACAATTTACCGGTTTCAGAAAAGAGATAGACGAAGTGAGAGACAGAATGCATATTCTTAAAATGAAACTGGCTTCATATGCAAGAGAAAAAAAACCTCTTGATTACAAAACTTACAAGGCAGACAATTATGAAGGATTAAAAAAACGCTATTCTGATTTCAGAAAATCATTTGAGAATGTAAAGAAAGAGTTTATAGAATTTGTAAGCGAATAACGTGATTATAAATTTTTGATATGGCTAATCAAGCTATAATATTTTAGCGCGCTGCGCGTCTTCCCTGCCAGCTGGCAGGTTAGCATGCTCCACGTCCAAATAAGTCGAGGCAAAGAACGTTGAATTATCGCAGAGGTCACAGGTAAACCCAAGTTGTATGTAGTTAAAGCAGAGACACAAATAATCTATCCTCTCACTTCGTAATTAAATTTATCTGCAATTGTTTTGAGCAGGTATTCTTTTTTGTCGCTGTTATATTCCCAAAACATTACACCAGCCAGGTGATGCTTCTTTACATACTTGCATTTCTTTTTAACCGACTTTTCATCATCGTAGGAAATAAAAATTTTCTTGTCGGCATTGAAAAGATAAGGCGCTTTAGCTCTGCCATCCCAGTAGCGTCTAAAGCCATTTAAATTAATAAGGCTGTCTTTTAAATAGGTAAAACCTCCACCTCTTGCAGGCTGCATGGCGCGTCTGTATAAGCCATGGTTATCATTCGACTCCATTCGCCACCCTTTACCGTAAAAACCGCTCCCTATTACAATTTTTTCAGGAGGCACACCCGCAGCAATAAATGCCTGTATTGACCTGTGTGCAGAGTATTGTGCAGTATCACCGGACGAAGTATATAAGTTGGTGTGATGACCTGAAATACTATCATGACCATCGGCATAGTCATAGCTCATCACGTTTATATAATCGGTATACTGCTGCACTTTATCCATTTCGGTATGATAAATATAATCCTGTGAACCGCCTACAGCTGTGGTGATAAAATATTTTCTGTGTGTTGTTTGATTAAGACTATCCAGGCCCTCTCTTAGATCTTTGAAGAGAAGCGTATAATGTTCTTTGTCTTCGGGACGGTATATATTGCTGTCACCGATCATGCCCGGGTATTCCCAGTCAATATCAATACCATCCAGGTTATATTTTGCGACAATGGCTACTGCGCTTAAAGCAAAATTTTTTGTAGAAGTATCTGTTAAAACTGCATCAGAAAAATTTTTACTCCAACTCCATCCGCCAACAGAGATCAATATTTTTAAATTGGGATTTTTATTTTTTAATTCACTAAGCTTTCTCAGGTTAATTGTATCTGTTGCCTCATTATGCAACCATGCACGATTGTCTTTGATATCAACAAAAGCATAGTTGATATGCGACAGTCGCCAGACATCAATTGAATCAGTATGCAGCAATCCGCGAAAGCCGCCAACGTAAGCAATGATAACGGGTTTATTTTTTTGAGGTGCAAAAGATAAAAGAGCAGTGACAGATACTATACAAAACAAAAAATTTATAGCAATCCAAATTTTCTTTTTCATAAAGATTAGTAAGTGTAAGAATGTTTTCATAAAAAATCTATAGAACCAGGTGCCTCATTCTTCGACATGGCAAGTTTAGTTTTTTTATTTTGTTGAAATTCACCTGAGTTTAAAACCCCTCACTTTGTCACCTCGACGAAGGAGAGGCCTGCCATTTTACAAGGACGACCTCAAATTTCAAAATAATCTATTACTCATTTATCTTCAGCATTAACGCACTACCGTCATTAACACCTGCAAGAATACTTTTCTCCTTCCCGGTGTTTATCAGTTGAAGACTTTTTACATCGCCCCGCATATTCAAACCACTTTTAATTTGCGGAACATAAGTAAACCCGT
>DATBFI010000005.1:0-6358 GCA_036558585.1 Chitinophagaceae bacterium | reverse complement strand
TTTCCTTTTTCATTGTTGTATCGCGGCACGTAAATATATTTCGGGTTTGAAGAAAAATTTTTCTCAAAAGCTTTTTTTAGGATACCATATTCTTCCCTGGTAATCATAAACATATCTGCCAGGCAAATCATGTAACCCGATTCCTTTGCACGTTCTATGCCGCTTTGGATAGATGTTGTCATTCCCTTTGCATGATCTTTATTATAAATAATAGTAACGGGTAAATTTTTGATAACATCCTTCACCTTCTCTGCTTCATAACCTGTAACAACTATAACTTCATCCACCTGTGCGGCAAGAATGTTTTCAAGCGTTGTTTCAATGATCGTTTTGCCTTTACATGTCAGCAACAGCTTGTTCATGTTACCCATTCTTTGAGATGATCCTGCTGCTAAAACAATTGCACTTAACATGCTGTAATAATTGAATAAATTTTGATGCTTAAATTTACACTGTTTAATAACAATCGAAGAGAAAGTTAGATTCCTCCTTACGTTATATAACAAATTGAAGAATGAAAAAGTGAAGAACAATTTTCAGCCTATGTAAAATCTAAATCTTGTCATGCCGAAGAATGAGGCATCTAAACAAAAAGATTTTCAAAGCTGGTTTCATAAAAACAAAATCAATGAACGTTAACAT
Organism: Chitinophagaceae bacterium; assembly: GCA_036558585.1. Lineage (GTDB taxonomy): Bacteria > Bacteroidota > Bacteroidia > Chitinophagales > Chitinophagaceae > DATBFI01. The sequence continues at coordinate 5,716 of DATBFI010000005.1, read as the reverse complement.
ACTTGCGTTTGGAATTGTAAAAGATATCTTTCAAAAACCGGTGATCGGGGTTGATCTGAAAGGAGCGCCGACAGTTTCCCGTTTAAAAGCAGAGCTTGAAAAAAATTATCCGCGATTAGGCCAATTGGCTTCGTACATGATCGCCGTGAATAATGAATATGCAACGGCCGATCTTGTAATTGAAGAGAAAGATGAGATTGCAATCATTCCGCCGGTAAGTGGCGGATAGGAACCACTTAATTTTCCCTGAAGGGAGTAATAAAACGGAACTTCATCAATTGAATATCGATATTAAAATATCCTCAGAACCATTGAACACTCAATCATGCATTGATTGGGTAACGACCCCGCAGAGCGGCGGCATTGACGTTTTTATTGGCAGGGTCAGGAATATAACGAAAGGCAAAACTGTTACGCGTCTTGAGTATGAGGCGTATGAAAAGATGGCGCTGAAAGAGATGGGAAAAATTGCAGAAGAGGCCTTGCAAAAATGGACAGTGGATAAAATTGCGGTCCATCATCGCACCGGAATATTGGAGACCGGGGAAATACCCGTAGTAATTGCGGTGTCTGCAGCACATCGCGATGCAGCTTTTGAAGCATGCCGTTACATCATTGATACCCTGAAAAAAACTGTTCCTATCTGGAAGAAAGAAGTATTTGAAGACGGGGAGGAGTGGGTGTCCGCCCACCCGTAAGATTCTGGCGGAAAACGCAGAAATCACAAAAAAGGAAATTCATCAGCGTCTTCAGCGATTTCTGCGAGAGATTCCACCCACGCTAAAGTTCTCGCGGAAACGTTTGCGTATTGATATGCCACTGTAGCAGTGAAACACAAAGAAGAAATTCAGTGCCTCAGTGTCGTGGCAAATAGAAATAATGCCAGTGTTGTGCAGAAATCACAGAAAAGGAAATCATTCAGCGTCTTCAGCGATTTCCGCAAGAGACTCCCTCCACGCTTTTAACCCACCTGCCAGGGAAAAAACATTTGCATTCGGGTCTTTCTTCTTTATAAGCTTTACCGCTTCCGCACTGCGTTTTCCTGAAGCACAATAAAAAACAGTTGCTTTATCAAAGGAAAGTTCATTTAAATTTTCTTTTAGCGTGAGCAAAGGAATATGTTTTCCTCCGATGTTGAATTGCGTTCTTTCTTCATCGCTCCTTATATCAACCAGTTCGTAAATATTTTTACCAAGGTCCTTCTTTAAATCTTTTGCTGAAATTGTTGCAACAACTGGCGTATCGGGAAGCTTTGTGATATTTGTTTTGGTGGCATGAGCGAGTTTAATGATCCTGTTTTGTAAATTTTGAGCATCGAGTATTAAAATTTTTCCCGCGAGTAATTCTCCCGTTCGGGTAATGTATTTAATTACTTCATTTGCCTGCATACAACCAATAATGCCCGCAAGTGTTGGTATTACTCCTCCCTCTGCGCAATTGGGGATTTGTGAAGCCTCTACTTCAGGAAATACGTCACGATAATTCGGTGTTCGTGTTCCGTCTTCATTTAAAATATTCCAGACAGCAACCTGTCCCTCGTATTGATAAATCGCTCCATATACAAGAGGCTTATTCAATAATACGCAGGCATCATTCAGTAAATATCTTGTATCGAAATTGTCTGTGCCATCTACAATAATATCATACTGCTGAATTAATTCTGTAGCATTGTCAGCAGTTACTCTTTTATTAACAGGAATAATTTTTATGAGTGGATTTTGTTCCTGCAACTTTTGAGCAGCAACGAGGGCTTTGTTCTTTCCAATCTCGGAAGGTGTATATAGAATTTGCCGGTGAAGATTGCTGATAGCAATCACATCGTTATCCGCAATTCCAACAGTGCCTACACCTGCAGCAACTAAATATTGAGCAGCCGGACACCCCAAACCACCTGCACCAACGATCAACACTTTTGCCTGTTGTAATAGTTGTTGTTTTGCTTCGCTGAATCCTGGCAACGCAAGTTGACAACTGTACCGTAATAATTCATGATGCATAATAAGAAGTCATTGCTTCGCTAGTAATTCATAAAAAGAAGAAGGATTAATAATGTTTACTGGCGGAAAAGAAATAGATTTTAAAATGTTAAATCCTCTGTCACTTGTTAAAGATACTCTGCGTTGGCAGCTACATAGCAGTCGATAAATTTATTATCATCTCCATCTTTTAATAAATTCCATTTGAAAAATACTTGAACGAAATGCACATTTGGTAATTCTTTTAAGCCAACCAGAAAATTTTCTGCAACCGCATGCGAATATTTTTGTTTTAATATTTCTTCATACTCAAATAAAATATCAGTGGTTACGAAAACATTCATTTCCTCATTTAATATACTTTGTATTAACCAGTGATATTTTGATTTTGATGATGTGAGGCTACAAGTATATTGGTATCAATCACTATTTTTAGTTTCATAGTTTGATTCATCTTCATTTAACCAATGTTCCATCGTATCATTTGTGTAGCCTTTTTGTTCCCAAATTTTATCTGCCTCTTGAATAGCTTTATGGGCAAAATATTTTGAGAGATATCTTTGAATATGCAAAAGGTCTTCTTCTGAAATATCTGATGAATATAGTTTCAGAAGTTCCTGCTGAAGATTGCTTATTGTGTTTGTATTTGACATAATTTAAAATTAATCAAAATTAATCACAGAGACGAATTGGGTATTATAGGGCTAGCTTAAGTATACTACTGACCATTTCCAATTCCTCAGGCGTGTTCACATTTATTAAAGCATCTGCATTTGCGGCCTTTATAAGATGTATATCATTATTGCGCAAAACTTTTCGGGGGCAGGAATATCCCTGCGACAAGAATGAAAGCAGGATCGGATATGCTTTCGGCTCCCATATGGTGATCAATGGTTCTGGTAAACCATCAGACGGACCTTCAAATGCTGTGGCAATAGCAGAAGAATTTCTGTTTTTTATCAACTGTTGCAATACATCAAGATTGAGTAAGGGAAGGTCACATGCCGTAACAAGCCATGCAGCATCCGGATATTTGCGAAAGGCTGAGAGTATTCCGCCGTAAGGACCCAGCCCGCTAAAAGTATCTGCCAACACTTTGTACTTACTATCTATTTCATGCTTCTGTTTTTTACGACAGGAAATAAAAACATCTTTACAAATTTGTTTCAGCAGATCAGCCAGGTAATAACGTTGTTCTTTGCCATGCCACTGAATTGAACCTTTATCATGGCCCATCCTTTCACTCTTGCCGCCGGCCAGTACTAATCCGTTTAATGGCGGAATATATTGCTCTAATTGCTTTTCAAAAAATGAAATAATATTCTCTGTGTTATTTAAACTCAGTATTGGCAACTGCTGCCAGTTGGGAACTGCTTCTTTCACAAACCCAAAAATTTCGTCAGGATCTCCAGGGAGTAAGATCAATTGAACATTATTTAACTGCAATATTCTTTTTTGCAAAGAAGATTCTTTCACTCTATCTATTACAACGACTTGCTTATTTGCTTCATAATGATTTCCATTCACCAGGATCAGGTCTGCTTCATTAAACAATTGGTGATATTGAAATTTATCAGGCTCCTTTTTTAGTTGAACTTCTTTGAATGATATTTTATCAGTGTACGTGATAAATGCATTTTGTGTTTCCGCAAAATCCTTCTCTTTATGTTTTGTATCAACATAAGCGCACTTATATTTTGCTGATAAAGCTTTGATTATTTCTTTTGATAAAGCTTTTATATTATCACATGTTGTGCCAACAATGGCAAATTCATTGCGACCAAAATTTCCCAAAGATGGTTTTGTAATATTGCTATGCTTTTTATGATCTTTTGAACTCACTTTTGCCTCCCTTTTTTTCCATAAGTTTAGTTTCTTTTATCACAATATCATGGCTTAACGCTTTACACATATCGTATACAGTAAGCGCTGCAACTGATGCACCTACCAGTGCCTCCATCTCTACACCTGTCTTTGCCGTAATGCTTGCCATACAATCGATCACCAATTCCTGGTATTCGTTTACATGAATATCAATTTTACAATTTTCCAGTCCCAACGGATGACACAGAGGAATTAATTCTCCCGTTTTTTTAGCAGCCATAATGCCTGCAATGATGGCAGTCTGAAACACCGACCCTTTCTTTGTTTGTATATCACCATCGCTCAATTTTGCAAGCACTTCGCCCGGCAACACCACAATGCTTCTTGCAGTAGCAGTTCGATGAGAAACAATTTTTTCGCCAACATCAACCATTGTTGCCCTTCCTTTTTCATCGATATGTGTAAAATTTTTCATTGATTTTTTTATATGAGCCCGGCTGGACTGTTCCGCCTTAGGCGGACTCTTGTACACTCAAAACTTCATTTGACAAAGTTACAAGCCTTCACTTTACAACTTATTTGTCTCATTTCGGAATAATTATTTCGAGTAAACCTGTTTCCTTTGATTTATAAAATGATTCTATATCAGCTTTGCGTTGTATAAGCAGATTTGATATAAAAATTCTGCTTTGATTACCTGTTCTTAAAAGAATTACTTTGGGTGGGAAGCCATTAAAATTCGAAAATTCAATAAAATCTTCATCATTTGTTATAATTATCAAATTGTTCTTCTTTGCGAAAGCCCATATTTCTTTGTCTGATGCAGGAACATTTACCCCGATACTATCTACATGCAAACAATCCTCAAAATATTGCTTTAACGCAGCAATCATTCGCCATGATAAATTTGCATCAAGCAATAATTTCATCCCACAATAATTTTGACCATCGTTTCTCTGTTTGCTGCGAAGCTTAATGCAGCCTTTATATGTTCTTCTTTAAGTGAAGGATAATCTTCAAGAATTTCTTCGTGGCTCATACCTGATGCAAGCCAACCAAGTATATCACTGACAGTTATGCGGGTTCCTTTAATGCAGGGTTTACCAAAGCGTATTTCAGGGTTGATAGAAATGTATTGTAAGTATTCTTTCATAAATTAAAGTTACGGTTTTGTTTAGTGTAACTGCTATCCTAAGATTGGTGCAAACGTCCACACTCTAAACACCTCCCCTTTCTTAAAATCATTTCTCTGTAACGGAAGTTCTATAAAAGCATCAGTATCTACCAAATTGGCAAAATCCCCTGAGCCGTTTCCTGCAACGGGTTTCGCAAGTAGACATCCCTTTTCATTTATCTGCAACTTCACCTGCAAAAAATATTGAAGAGGTGGATTGAAAACAAAATCTTCAGCTAATACTGCAAAAACAGGTGGCCTGTTTATTTCCAAAGACTTTTTCAGCCATGGAAGAAAATAACGGTGTAAACACATGAATGCAGAAACAGGATTTCCCGGAAATGCAAATACCAATACACCCTTATCATGTTTGCCAAACCAGAAGGGTTTACCTGGTCGTTGTTGTACCTTATGAAACAATTTTTTTATGGAAAGTTCTTCCAGGGCAGCAGGAACATAATCAAACTTGCCCATTGAAATGCCGCCACTTAAAATGATGACATCATATTCATTCAAACATTTTTCTATTTGCTGTTTTGTAACAGATGCGTCGTCGGGAATATGCAGCATTCCTGCTTCGAGCTTATATTGTTGCAGTACAGCTTTAATTGTGTAATTATTTGACTTACGAATTTGAAAAGGAGTTGGTGTTTTACTCACATCAACCAACTCATTACCTGTTGAAATAATGACTGTCTCCGGAAGTTTCTTCACCAACAAATTTATTTTGCCTGCTGAGCCA
>DATBFI010000004.1:0-6288 GCA_036558585.1 Chitinophagaceae bacterium | reverse complement strand
TTCAATTATACTAATAATCTTATCGGCAGTGTAAACTTAATTAATGCGGCGATTAACGCGGCAACAGTAAAGTGTTTCGTATTTACTTCCTCGATAGCGGTGTATGGAAAAAATCAATTGCCGATGACAGAAGACCTGATTCCTTCTCCTGAAGATCCATATGGAATTGCTAAGCTTTCAGTAGAGTTAGATCTCAAAACTGCTCATGAAATGTTTGGATTAAACTATATTATTTTCAGACCTCATAATGTTTATGGCGAAAGGCAGAACATTGGTGACCCTTATAGGAACGTAGTAGGCATTTTCATGAATCAGATAATGCAGGGGAAAAAACTTACCGTTTTTGGGGATGGGATGCAAACAAGAGCTTTCAGTCATATTGATGATGTTGCTCCTCTTATTGCTAAAAGCATCGAGATGCCTGAAGTATATAATGAAGTATTTAACATTGGTGCTGATAAGCCATACACAGTGAAAGAACTGGCGACAATGGTTTGCGATTTATTTGGTGTGCCCGAAAAGTTGGAGTTTTTAGATGCAAGGAATGAAGTTGTGCATGCTTATTCTGATCATGCAAAACTGCATAAGCATTTTAATCACCTTGTTACAGATATTTCATTAAAAGAAGGTCTTGAACGAATGGTAAGAAACGCAAAAGAAAAGGGACCAAGAGAAGGAAAAAAGTTTAACAACATCGAGGTAGAAAAAAATATTCCTTCAGCATGGAAGAAACTGACATAGCAATTATCCAGAGCCATTACAGATAAATATTATTTAAAATTGAAACCATAGATATAATCGCCGTCAAAAAATTTTAAATCTAATGAGAATTGCTATTTTAGGAACAAGGGGTATTCCAAATAAATATGGTGGCCTGGAACAATTTGCAGAGTGTTTTTCGGTGGGTTTAAGACAAAGAGGGTATGATGTAACCGTTTATTGCCCACACGGCCATGACTATGATGAAGATGAATACAATGGCGTAAAAATTCAACGCATTTATTGCCCGGAGGCAACATTAGGCGCGTCAGGACATTTTATTTATGATTTTTTAAGTTTAAAACATGCACTAAAACAAAACTTTGATATTCTATATGAAGCAGGATATGGCACATCTGCTCCTGCGTATTATTTGCTGAATAAAAAAAGTCCTGTTGTTATAACAAACATGGACGGTATTGAATGGAAAAGATCAAAGTGGAATTTTCTTACGAGGCGTCTTATGCAACAAATGGAAAAAATTGTTGTAAAAAAATCACGCTATATCATTTCTGATAACCTGGGTATCCAAAAATATTACGGGGAAGAATTTAATAAGTCCAGTTTTTATATTCCCTATGGGGCAGACATAGTAAATGATTTTGACTGCAACGCTTTAAAAAAGTACAATTTAAATCCGCACCAATATTATGTTTTTGTTGCAAGACTTGAACCGGAAAATAATATTGAAACTTTTCTTGATGGATATATAAAATCCGGTTCAATAGAACCATATGTAGTAGTTGGAAATAACAAAACAAAATATGGCAGATTTTTAATAGATAAATATAAATTGTTTCCCGGCATAAAATTTTTAGGCGGAGTATACGATATGGCGAACAATAATGCCCTAAGACATTTTAGCAAAATTTATTTTCACGGACATTCGGTTGGAGGAACAAATCCTTCTTTATTAGAAGCAATGGCAGTTAAAGCCTTTATCATTGCACACGACAATCCTTTTAACCGTGCCGTTTTATGTTCTAATAATCTGTTTTTTAAAACCAGCGATGACGTTGCCAATTTTATTAAAAATTATAGCGGCATGAAGGAGATTGTAGAAAGCACAATAAAAGATAATCTTTGCCAGATTAAGAATCATTTCAATTGGGAGTTTGTTATTAGTGAATATGAAAAATTGTTTTCACACTTGCTTTCAAATAAAACTGAGCAATAAGAATGTACTTTAAGATTGTTTTTTGATGATCGTATACGAAAAAGTTATTCTTAATACACATGGAGATACTGCAGAAAAAGATTCTGGAGGCATATAGAGAAGTGATCAACTGCATGAAAAAATACCATCTCACCATATCAGTCGTATTATATAAAAACAACCCTTCAGAATTAAGACAATTAGTTAACTGCATTTCTCAAACACAGTTGAATTACGAACTTTTTCTCATAGATAATTCTCCAACAGATGCACTAAAGACTTTTGGTGAAGAAGAAAATATAAGGTATTACTTTATTAATAAAAATATGGGGTTTGGCAAAGCACAAAACATTGCTATAAGAAATGCTCTGGATAAAAGTGAGTATCATTTAATATTAAATCCTGACATAAGTTTTAAAAAGGGAACGCTCGAAGATATATATGCTTTCATGGAAGCAAATTCTGATATAGGGCAATTAATGCCCAAGGTTTACTATGACAATGGTAACATACAAAAACTTTGCAAGTTACTGCCGCATCCGGCTGACCTTATCGGCAGAAGATTTTTTTTAAATTTTACTCCTGCGCAAAAACGAAATAAGACTTACGAGCTAAACGGATTTGCTTATGATAAAGTTTTGGATATACCTTGTTTATCGGGATGCTTTATGTTTATCCGCTCATCGGTTCTGAGGCAGGTTGGTGGTTTTGACCCACGATATTTTATGTATCTCGAGGATATTGATTTGACAAGACGTATAAACAAAGTATCACGAACAGTATTTTATCCAAACGCACAGGTAAAGCATGCGTTTAAAAAAGGATCCTATGGCAGTATAAGGTTGTTAAGATATCATATTGTTTCGGCAATCAAATATTTTAATAAATGGGGATGGTTTTTTGATGACGAGAGGGACATATTCAATAAAGAAGTTTTATCCCGTTTGTAACAAACAATTTTTTTTATTTTAGGCAAAGGACACGATTTTTTTTGAAAAAAAAATCAGAAAAGCCACTCGTTGTGATATCTGCGGTGAACCTAACCGAAGGCGGCCCTCTTAGTATTCTTCAGGATGCTGTAACCAGTTTTGCTGCAAACTTTATTTCTGAATATAGATTGCTCTTACTTATAAATAACAAGAAGCTGCTTCGGGGCATTTGCGAAAACGATGACTTAAAAATAATGGAGTACTCATATCCCAAACGATCATGGTTCCTGCGTATATGGTTTGAATATGTGCACTGCTATTTTATCAGCAAAAAGATAAAAGCATACCTGTGGTTTGCACTGCACGACATAACACCAAATGTGAAGAGTAATAATAAGGCTGTATATTGCCACAATCCAGCGCCTTTTTATCAATTGAGCTTACGAGATGCATGGATAGAAAAATCGCTCATCTTCTTTAATTTTTTTTACAGTTTGTTTTACCACATCAACATTCGTTCAAACAAATATGTTGTTGTACAGCAGCAATGGATAAGATATGAGTTTGAGAAAAGGTATAAAATAAAAAATACAGTGGTATCATATCCTGATGTACAGATAAGTGAAACAATTAAAGCAGATCATGTAGCCGGTAGTAAATTTGTTTTTTTTTATCCCGCTCTGCCGCGTGTGTTTAAAAATTTTGAAACAGTTCTTGATGCTTGTAAAATTTTAGAAAAATTGGATAATGATTTTGAAATGATTTTAACTTTCGATGGTTCAGAAAATAAATATGCAGCAAAACTTGTGAAAAAATACAAACATCTTGCTTCAGTAAAATTTATAGGTGCAAAAAAAAGAGAAGATATAATCCATTTATATCAAAAAAGTTCGTGTCTTGTTTTTGCATCAAAATTGGAAACTTGGGGTTTGCCTATTACTGAAATGAAATTACTTAATAAGCCAATAATAGTTGCAAAATGCAAATATGCCTATGAAACCGCAGGTGACTATGAGAAAGCCTGTTTTTTTGAACCCATGAATGCTTTGCAATTGAGTGAATTAATGAAAAAAGCGCTGACAGGAGATCTTGAATTTAATTCTTCTCATTTCTTTCCACCTTCGCAACCCTTCACTAAAACATGGAAGGACTTATTTTCTCTTATACTTTCGGATACAAAGAATAATTAGTGAGCTTTTGAAACCACGTCTCCTCATCATATTAAATCGGCTTGTAGTCGGGGGGCAATCTATCGATACTGTTCCACTTGCCGATAAATTAAAAGATGGGTACGACATTTTAATTGCCTATGGTCAAAAAGAAAAAGATGAGAAAGAATTTTCGACCTTAATTGAAAGCTGCACGGGCATTGCCTTTAAAAAAATACATTCATTAAAGAGAAGTGTTAATCTTTTAAATGATATTCTTGCAATTTTTTCATTGTATAAACTTATTAAAGAGTATGAACCAGTAATTGTTCATACTCACGGATCAAAACCCGGAGTTAATGGAAGAATCGCTGCATGGCTCGCAAATGTTCGCATTATCATTCATACATTTCACGGCCATTTGTTCCATTCATACTACAATAAATTTGTGTCTTCTTCAATTATACAATTAGAAAAATTTTTAGGACGCATCACTTCAAAAATTATTGTGCTGGGCGAACAACAACGAAAAGAAATTTGCGATCAATATAAAATTGCGAGACAAGATAAAGTAACATTAATTCCTCTTGGTATAGATGAAATATTTTACAATGCAAACGCTGAATTATTACGTAATAATTTCAGAAATAAATATCATCTTTCGCAAGATTGTATTGCAATTGGAATTATCGGAAGAATAGTGCCTGTGAAGAATCATAAATTATTTGCTGAGATAGTAATTAGAATACTGGGATCAACTTTAAAAGAATACGTGAAGTTTTTTGTAGTCGGTGACGGCTACTACAAAAAAGAAATATTTAATATTTTAACTAATGCCGGTATCGCATGTGGCGATGATAAAAACGGTAATCATATAAAAGTTGTATTTACATCATGGGTTACACCTGTAACAAACGTTTTGCATGGACTTGATATGGTTGTGCTTACATCGTTTAATGAAGGCACGCCACTTAGTCTTATTGAAGCACAAATGTGCGCCAAACCTGTTGTAGCTGTTGATGTTGGGGGAGTGAGGGATACTTTTATAAACAATGAATCGGGCTATCTTATCGAAAATCACGATGCAGGTGAATTCACCAATAAACTTTCGGTGTTGATAAATGACAAAGAGTTGCGAACAACAATGGGTGAGAAGGGTTATCTCTTTGCAAAAGAAAGATTCTCGAAACCGGCAGAGATTAAGGCTTTTCGAAAATTATATGCTGATTGTATCACTTCCATGAAAAAATAATATGAATATCCTCGTTACCGGAACAGCTGGCTTTATTGGTTTTCACCTGGCAAACCGACTATTGAGTGAGGGCCATACTGTTATTGGCATTGATAATATCAACGATTATTATGATGTGCAGTTGAAATATGATCGCCTTGCTGTTGCTGGCATTCATGTTAATTCTGGTGAACGTAATATGATAGTAAGTACTGCTGCATCTTCGTATATTTTTTACAAACTCAATCTTGAGGATAAAACATCACTGGAAAAAGTTTTTAAAAATCATAACGTAGATATTGTAATTAATCTTGCAGCACAGGCCGGTGTCCGGTACAGTCTTATAAATCCAGGTGCTTATATCAGCAGCAACATTGCTGGTTTCACCAATATTCTCGAATGCTGCCGCCATAATAATATTCAGCATCTTGTATATGCAAGCAGTTCAAGTGTATATGGATTGAACGATTCAATTCCTTTTGCAACGAGTCAAAATGTTGACCACCCGGTTTCATTATATGCGGCCAGTAAGAAGAGTAATGAATTAATGGCTCATGTGTACAGTCATTTATTTAAATTACCAACGACAGGTTTACGTTTTTTTACTGTATATGGCCCCTGGGGCAGGCCTGATATGGCGCTGTTTCTTTTTACTAAAGCCATTCTTGAACACAAGCCCATACAGGTTTTTAATCATGGTAATATGCAGCGGGATTTTACTTATATAGATGATATTGTTGAAGGCATTGTAAGAGTAATGCATCATATTCCCAAAGAAAGTAATGAGTGGAGTGCAGGTGAGTCAGACCCTTCCACTTCAAGCGCGGCGTATAAAATTTATAACATTGGTAACAGTAAGCCTGTACGCTTAATGGACTTTATTGAGGCTATAGAAAATGAACTGCGTATAAAAGCAAAGAAAGAATTCTTACCATTGCAGCCAGGCGATGTACCTGCTACTTTTGCAGATGTAACCGGTCTAACCCGTGATACAGGTTATAAGCCAGGTACTCCTGTTGAAGCAGGAGTAAAAAAATTTATTCTATGGTATAAAGAATATTACAA
>DATBFI010000003.1:0-18764 GCA_036558585.1 Chitinophagaceae bacterium | reverse complement strand
AAAGATAACCGCAGCGAAATATTGTATGCCACCCGTGTTAGCTGGATAGGTTATCCCACATCACTCAATTATAAACCGGCAGATAAGATTGTGCTTACTGAAGAAATAAAATGGGCCGAGCCTGATTTTTATAAGGTTCTTTATTTCGATTTGCTCAAAGGCAATAAAGAAAAAATGTTTGAAAATTATAATTCCATTGCCTTAAGTGAAACCGGGGCCCGCAGAATATTCGGCAATGAAGAGCCGATGGGTAAGATCATTTCATTAAAACATTTTTGGGCTACCAACGATCGCGAAATTGATTTAATGGTAACAGGCATTTATAAAGACTATCCTGCCAATTCTCACTTTAAGCCTGAATATATTGTGAATATGAATGCTATGCGCAGTATACAGGGCGAGCATTTTAACGACTACATGGAAGGCTCACGGCTTGATCAGTACACACAGTTCTTTGACAATTACATTGTACTTAAACAAGGTGCCGGCATACAACCGATCAATACTACGTTGAATACCTTAGCAAATCAACTGCTGCAGTCCGATTCGGCAAGCAGGGCAAGCGGTGCAAAATTTATGGCCTTCACCACCAAACTATCAGATCTTCATTTTGACACAAAGAACATTTGGGAAAATAATGCTCATGGGGATAAAACCTATCTCACCATCTTTGGTGTTATTGCACTTATGATCATGCTTATTGCCTGCATTAATTATACAAATCTTGCTACTGCGCGTTCTGTAAAAAGATCAAAAGAAGTGGGCCTTCGCAAATCACTTGGAAGCAGCAGACGTCAGATAGCGCTCCAGTTTTTTCTTGAATCTTTTTTAATGACACTGTGTGCACTAATGCTGTCGGTTATTTTGGTGTGGGTATTTCTTCATCCCTTTAACCAGCTGGCAAATAAATCTTTTACGATGGCCTCATTGTTTCAGCCATATATGATGGCGATCGTTGGCAGCATTGTAATTTTTATGGCATTTATATCAGGTATATATCCTGCAATATACTTATCAGGTTTTAAGCCGGTAAAAGTGCTGAAGGGGCAACTGGTAAGAGGCAAAGGTGCAGAGCTTTTTCGCAAAAGTCTTGTCACTGTGCAGTATGCGGTTGCACTGGGGTTGATCATTTATACATTTATTGTTATACAGCAAATGGAGAAATTGAAGAATACCAAACTAAATGAGCAGGGCGCCCAATTAATGGCTATTCGCTTTGGTGGCATCGCACAACAAAACAGGTTCGAAATGTTCAGGCACTCTGTACTGCAAGACCCGCAAATTGAACATGTAACTATGGCAAATCATTTACCAAGGCTTGATTATTTTGGATGGATCGGCGCTACAGTTAAGTTTCCTGCACTCGGAAATAAAGAACTGCAATGGAACCAATTAAATGTTGATTTTGATTTTGGTAAAACCTTTAACCTGCAATTTGCTGCCGGCCGCGATTTTCAATATGGAAATATTAATGACAGCAGTTCAATGATTTTAAATGAAGCTGCGGTAAAAGCGCTTGGTAAACCTATAGATAAAATAATGGGCGCAACCATTGTTGATATGAATGACAATAATCGGCTCTACAAGGTGATAGGTGTAGTAAAAGATTTTCCTTTCCGGTCTATGCACCAACCCATTGAACCATTATTATTGAACCCGCATCTTCATTTCGTTGATAAGATCACTTATATAAAATTACCTGCCGGAAAGTTCCAGGAAAAGATAATAGCAATTGAAAAGAAGTGGAAGGCTGCCTTTCCGGGTTCCGGGTTCGGTCACTGGTTTGTAAATGATGAGTTTAACCGGATGTATATTGTGGAAGGCCGTGTATCATCGCTTGCAAAAGTATTTGCTGTACTTTCCATCATCATTACAATAATGGGTGTTTTTAGTCTGGCTTCCTATACGGCGGAACAACGTACTAAAGAAGTGGGCATAAGAAAAGTATTGGGTGCAGAGGACAGGCATGTTACTGCTCTATTTGCATGGGTCTTTATAAAGATCCTGATAGTAGCAAGTGTATTGGCAATACCATTGTCGTGGTTTTTGGGTTATAAGTGGTTACAGGGTTTTACATACCGTATATCAATAAGCCCGTTCATTTTTGTTTTGAGTTTACTCGGGTTGTTACTGGTTACCTTCTTAACTGTGGGTTATGAAGTATGGAAATCTGTAAGAGCCAAACCGGTTGTAGCACTACGTACCGAATAAAATATTATTCATGCCCCAGCCATAAGCCGAAATGTCCCTTTGCCTTCGGTGGCGAGACTAATACCGGAAACTAAAACCGCGAACGGCTTCTCCCTTTTAGAATAGAGGAAAAATTCGCACATCTGCTATTTGTCAGGCATATACCACAAGTCAAGTAAATTAATTCCCTATTGAAAATGATATCCTGAATTTTGAATAGGCTTATGGTGTAACATTCATTCCTTTTATTCCGTTATGTAAAAAAATTTTGAAGGACAATGAAGGCCAATGCTGTTATATTATTTTTTTTTCTGCTCATTTCTTTTAGCAGCATGGCGCAAAAAGATAAGCCAAGGATCCTTGATGCAAAACGCACAACGGGTGTTGTGAAAATTGATGGGCTGCTCAACGATTCAGCATGGCAGGATGCGGGGCTAATGACTGATCTTGTAGAATTCAGACCAAAGATTGGGGCTTTGGAAAACCCGGGAACAAAAACTATTTCTTACCTCATGTATAATGATGAAGGCATTTACTTCGGAGGTTTTTTTTATGAAAGAACAAGAGACAGCATTGCCACCGAATTACGGGGTCGGGATGGTTTTGGTACGAATGATTATGCAGGTATCATCTTCGATACGTACAACGATAAACTAAACGGCTTTGAGTATTTTATAACGCCTCTCGGTGAACAATGGGATGCAAAAATGAACCCGCCGGGCCAGGATGGTGAAATGGAAGACTTTAGCTGGAATGCAGTTTGGCAAAGTGCAGCGGTAATAACCGACAGCGGGTGGAGTTTTGAAATGTTTATACCATTCTCTGCCATTCGCTTCGGCAAAAAAGATGTACAGGATTGGGGTTTTAATATCACGCGCAGAAGACGTAAAACAGAACAGCAATATACATGGAACCCTATCGACCCAAATGTGAATGGTTTCCTTACACAGGAAGCGACCTGGAAAGGACTCTCACATATTAAACCTCCTTTACGTTTGCAATTCTCACCCTATTTTTCTGTATATGCGAATCATTACCCATTGAACCAGCCGGGACAAAAAAACTGGACGAGCCAGGTAAATGGAGGATTGGATCTGAAATATGGCCTCAGCCAGGCGTTTACGCTTGATGCCACAGTAATACCCGATTTTGGACAGGTGCAAAGTGATAACCTCATTCTTAATCTCACACCCTTTGAAGTAAAATATAACGAGTACAGGCCTTTTTTTACAGAGGGTACAGAATTATTCAGCAAAGGCAATTTATTCTATTCAAGACGTATTGGTGGTCAGCCCATTCATATGAACGATATATATGATGAAATAAACAGCAACGAGATAGTTATCAAAAATCCTTCAGAATCTAAATTGATCAATGCCACAAAAATTTCAGGGAGAACGCAAAAAGGATTTGGCATTGGTTTTTTAAATGCGCTTACTAAAGCTCAGTACGCAACTATCGAGGATACAATTACAAAACAACAAAGAGAAATACTTACAGACCCTCTTACTAATTACAATGAACTCGTGCTTGATCAAACTCTAAAGCATAACTCAAGCATCTCTTTTGTAAACACTAATGTATGGCGCGAAGGCAATGCTTATGACGCCAATGTAAGCGCCGGTTTGTTTGAATTGTATGATAAAAAAAATACCTGGAACCTCGGTGGCAAATTTGCTGTAAGCAACAGGTTTAATTATGCACAGCATCCCGCGGATCTGCCGGGAACCCAAACCGGCTTTAGTCACGAATTGCACTTCGGTAAAAGCAGCGGCCGCTTTAACTTCAGCGTGTCACAGGAAAGAACAGATACAAACTACAGCAGTAATGATATGGGTTACTTCACCAATAATAACTATTTAAACCATGAGGCATGGATAGATTACAAATGGACAGAGCCAAAAAACTGGTACAACCAGATCTTTCTGAATTTAAATGGAGACGTGAACTACCTCTCAGAAAAAATCGCACCTGCAGATGAGATGTATCAGGATGCAGAAATCAATTTCAACATCAATATTCAGAGTAAAAAATTATGGTGGATCGGAGCCCATGCAGATTACTCCTTCCGGGAAAATGATTTTTATGAACCAAGAACACCGGGCTGGTTTTTTAAACGCGGTGCAAGTATTGGCTTAGGGTTATTCTTTGAAAGCAATAACAGCAAAAAATATTCATGGTTTACAAATATCTTTACACATACTGCAATTAATTTTTACAACTATTTTGACCTGGAAATATCATTCGATCAGCGCATGCGCTTCAACAATAAATTTTCACTCGGGTATGCCATAAATCTCGAACCACACTACAATGACGTTGGATATGTGTATATAGATAGCAGCACCGATATAAATTTTGCCAAACGCAGGATAAATACAATCGGACAAATTCTTAGTGCCAAATACAGTTTTACTAATAAAATGGGATTCACCTTCAGGGCAAGACATTATTTAAGCACTGTTGAGAATAAGGAGTTTTATTTGTTACAACCTGATGGCGGTCTTCTTATCCATTCTAATTTTCATGCTGCTGCAGATCAAAATGTAAACTATTTTAATATTGATATGGTTTATACCTGGGAGTTTGCACCCGGAAGTTTTTTAAATATTGTTTGGAAAAATGCGGCGCAACATTCTGCTGACAATGTAGAAAAACGGTATTTTAAAAATCTTGGCAATACGATTAGTGGAGACAGCAATAACAACTTTTCCGTAAAAGTTATTTATTTTTTTGACTATCTCAATTTGAAAAAATATATTAATAGACCGCGCACAAATCAATAAGCCTCGCAATAGCCATGAATTGAAAAGATCAAGCAAATAGATAATCCTAAAAAATTTTTTATGAATTGATTTGAGTTATCACCAACGCTCATGAAATATGTTGAAGTTGTAACTTGCCGGTAATTTTTTTATCGGAGCTATTGCACAACACGAAAACGTTACTTGTCGCTTATGAAAAATATTGGCTTAATCTTCTTATTACAGATCACCGGTGTACTGTTTATGTATGGTCAGGATAGTGCTCCTGATGAGCATCAGCGAAAAGCCATTGCTGCCTTAATTGATCAATATGCCGAAGCAAGGGAAAAAAGAGATACCATGCTGCTAAAAACTATTTTAACTGATGATGTGGACCAACTGGTTTCTGCAGGTGAATGGAGAAACGGTATTGGCGAGTCCGTCGAAGGAATGTTGAAGAGCTCTGCCAACAGCCCGGGAACAAGAACACTCACTATTTCAAACATACGGATGTTCACTCCGAACAGTGCCATCGTTGATTGTAAATATGAAATACAAAATAAGGATGGCACTGCGCGAAAAATGTGGAGTACGTTTATCGTTGTTGCTGATAAGGGAACCTGGAAGATCAGCGCGATCAGGAATATGTTGCCGGCCGGCCAATAATGCATGGTTCTTTGTTCTCTCTGGTATTGACCTGTGCTTATGAACTTGAAACCGGATATACATTAAAACCATTAAGATGACAACAGTAAACATTTATCTCAATTTCAACGGGAATTGTGAAGAGGCTTTTATTTTTTATAAGTCGGCATTCGGAGGCGAATTCCGTACCATGCGAAAATTTAAAGACGTAGCTCCGCAGAAAGATGCGCCATCTCCTCCGGAAAAAATGAAAAACAAAATCATGCATGTTTCATTGCCTGTCAGTAATGAAACTGTATTAATGGGCAGTGATACTGACGGGGACTGGTTTGGTCACGGTTTTCAACAGGGTAATAATTTTTCTGTTTCAATACATACTGACAGCAAAGAGGAAGCAGACCGGTTATTTCATCATTTGTCTGGTGGAGGACATGTAAGCATGCCTATGGAGAACACCTTTTGGGGAGAATATTTTGGCATGTTTACTGACAAGTTCGGAATTAACTGGATGATAAGTTTCAAAAGCAATGAATCTCAATAACGGATTATTGTGGTCCGCTTACATTGAGGAGAGGAGTGCTGTTAGCATTTTATTTTTACATCGCATTTCATTTCCTATACTCTCTTTTCTTCCTCTTTTTCTTTGTTAACTTGCACCGCTCAATGCGACAACTCGCAGCTATATTATTTGCAGATATGGCCGGCTATACAGCCCTTATGCAGGAAAACGAACAGCTGGCACGTCTTAAAAGAAACCGCGTGAAAGATTGTGCTTGAGAATACGATTGAACAGTTTGGCTGCTTCAAAGCCCGACAAAATAACGAGGATAATCATGAATAGAAATCTTACACTACTGTTGCTTACACTAGGAGTTAATTACTTTTCCTTTGGGCAGCTGAATTATGGTTTTAAAGTTGGTGTTACGCAATCGAAAACCAGCGAAAGTCTTGCAAGCGTGTACCAGGACATGAATTTCAAAGGCGGCTTTCAAGTTGGAACTTTTCTTGATTACGAGCTTTTAAAAAACCTGAATTTGAGACCTGCGTTACAATTGACACAGAAAGGTTATGAAGCAATTGAAGGAAACAAGGAAGGCCCATTTTACTGGTACAGAAACTGGTCTTTAACTTATCTTGAATTACCTGTTGACTTCATCTATAATATCCCTCTGTCCAAAACAATTGGATTATATGCAGGGATTGGACCTGTAGTGGGTGTTGGGCTATTTGGAAGTGGCAAAGGAATTATTAAAGGAACAGATAGTGCAGGACAAATACACACGCAGGAAGGCGCCGGACACGAACCTTTCAAAAAACCCGGGTTTAAAAATATTGACATAGGAGCCGATTTCTTAGCCGGGCTTCAATTGAAGAGAATTTTGTTGACTGCAAGTTATAATCATGGTTTATTAAATGCTTTAAATTACGAACATGACATACAAACTACAAGACACAGAAGTTTTGCATTGAGCTTAGGATACATTATTCGTAACCATTGATTTCATAACGCTTTAGAAAAACAGGTATGAGGCCAACAGGAGTCACTGTTGCACAACAATGAAATTGAAAAATCACAAAAATATTTTTGGATAAGATAAACGGGCTGTTCTTCATCCATCCACTAAAACAACAATCAAATTTTATGACTCGCTTGAAACAACTTGCCTCAATCGTTATTCTTTTGTTGTGTTTTCACCTAAATGTTTCTTCACAAAAAACAATGGTACTTCCCCGCAGTATGCCAGAAGCCGAAGGCATCTCATCCGATAACATCATTCAATTTCTGGATGCTGCCGGAAAAAGTAAAACCGAATTTCACAGTTTCATGTTATTGCGACATGGTAAAGTAATCGCAGAAGGTTGGTGGAATCCTTACCGTGCAGACCTTAAACATACTTTGTATTCCTGCAGTAAAAGTTTTACTGCAACGGCAATTGGTTTTGCGGTTACAGAAAAAAAGCTTTCTCTGGATGATAAAGTGGTATCATTTTTTCCAAAGGATTTGCCCGATACGGTCAGCAGGTTTCTTTCTGAACTAACTGTGAGAGATGTTTTAATGATGGCTGACGGACAAGAACCCGATCCTACTTTCACTGTTGCATCGAAAGACACAAACTGGATAAAGGGTTTTCTCGCAACACCCATTCTGCATGAACCGGGAACAGTATTTCTCTATAATTCATTAGGTACATATATGCTTTCTGCAATTGTGCAAAAAGTAACAGGACAAAAAACGATTGATTATTTAAAACCAAGACTATTCGATCCGCTCGGCATAAGCGGGGAAGATTGGGAAACCGATTTACAGGGGATTAATACAGGTGGTTGGGGACTGCGATTGAAAACAGAAGACATGGCAAAGTTTGCAGAGTTGTTTTTGCAAAAAGGAAACTGGCAGGGTAAACAAATATTACCTGCATCATGGGTTGACGAAGCAAGTATGGCGAAGATCATGCAGGACCCAAATGCGCCGCAATCAAAAAAAGATTCGAGTGATTGGCTGCAAGGATATTGTTACCAGATGTGGCGATGCAGGCATAATGCATTTCGCGGTGACGGCGCTTTTGGTCAATTCATGATTGTAATGCCCGAACAGGATGCTGTGTTGGCGATTACAGCCGAAACACCCGATATGCAGGAAGAGATCAATCTCGTATGGCAATATTTATTACCGGCGTTTAAAAATGATAAGCTGCCCGCAGATGCGGGCGCTGCCGCACGACTGAAGGAAAAAATAAGATCACTCGCATTACCAATACCCGTAAAGAATACAGAATCGCCTGTAACAACCATCATGGGTAAAACTTTTACCGCATCTCAAAACGATTTGCATTTACAAAATATTTCTTTCGGTTTTTCAACGGATGTATGTCAGGTAACCTTTAAAACAGCTACGGCTGCCTACAAAATCGCTTTTGGTTCCGGCAAGTGGGAGAGTGGTGAAACAAATATGCCCGGGCCTGCATTAACGGCAGGAATGATTGAAAATAACAGTATGATCTATCCGGCAAAAATTACAGGCAGTTATACATGGAAAGATGCGAATACATTAGAACTTGTATTGAGATATATCGAAACTCCGCATACGGAAATCTTTACCTGTCATTTTGATAATAATAAACTCACGATTGAAGTGGCAAGAAGTTTTGACTACGGAAAAAATAAAACCACGATCGAAGCTGAAGTAAAATAACAACCGGCGCTGCTTTTTTGCTCCGGTTGGTTGTCATCAACCGAATCATTGACAATAAATTTTCAGGTAGCAACATCTACAAGGACGAAGAAAAATTGTGATGGGCAGGCGAGGCAACTATATATATGTTTGACCAAAATTGACCTGTTCGTTAAAAATCAAATAAGTATAATCGTCTAACAACCGCTTTCATTTTATCTCCGTTCATATTTGCTCGCTGTCCTCTTTCTTTTGTCGCTTAAGTAACAAATTTTTTTCTGTACTTTTTCTCTTGAAAGAAAAAGTACCAAAAAGTTCAAGCACGGATGATCTTACGACACATCCGTTCACACGCCCTGATTGAGCTATTGCACTGCTGTGACTTCAGCTATATGTCTTTGATCGTAAACTATTGTTACTTTAGCCAAAAACGAAGGCCGTGGCCAGTACTGCACCGCAGCAACAGTAAACAGGAATAGGACTGTCCAGGAACTTCGAGCTCGTGGTTAATAATAAAAAAGACCGAAGTATTTCTCCGGCAAATGCCGGCTTAACAATACGCAACATCAACTTTTGTTTTCAGATCAGCTTCAGTAATCAGCCCAACATTAAGCCATAAGCCTTCATTGCAAAACGACTTTCCCCTGACAGGCAATTCACAATAAGTTTTAGACCATTCTGAAAAAATAATTGCATAAAAATTTGCGAAACCGAAACGTTGCACATATATTTGCAACCGGTTGGTTTCATTAAATAATTAAAACAAATGAGAAGAGACATTTTTCAGGCAATAGCTGACCCGACAAGGCGGGCCATTATAGCATTAATTGCATTGCAGGCAATGACACCAAACGCCATTGCAGAAAATTTCAATACTACAAGACAAGCTGTTTCAAAACACCTTCGCATTTTAACAGAATGCGAATTAGTAAAACAGGAACAACAAGGCAGGGAAATTTATTACTCGCTTGAAATTGAAAAGATGAAAGAGATAGATAAATGGCTCGAGCAATTCCGAAAGATCTGGGAAACCCGGTTCAATCAATTGGACAAAGTATTATCAACAATAAAAAAACAAAAAAAATGACAACCAATTTGCTATTCGATTTTACCGTTGACAAAGCAACAAAAACGGTAAAGATAACCAGGGAATTTGCTGCCGAACTTTCACTGGTATGGGATGCTTTTACCAAACGGGAAATACTTGACCAATGGTGGGCACCTAAACCTTGGGCATCAAAAACAAAATTTATGGATTTCAAAGTTGGCGGAAGAAGATTTTATGCGATGGTAAGCCCGGAAGGGCAAGAGCGGTGGTCAATTCAGAAATACACTTCCATTAGTCCAAAAACCAATTTCAAAATGTTGAATGCTTTTGCGGACGAATATGAAAATCCGGAATTGCCGGGTTCTGATTGGGATTTAAACTTCAGCGAAGAAAATGGAACGACAACGGTGCGTGTTGCTATTTATAATGATTCGCTTGACCGCATGGAGAAGATGATTGAAATGGGCTTCAAAGAAGGATTTACTATGACGTTGAACTCTCTGGAAGATCTGCTGGCAACATTATCGCAAAAATGATTTACGTTTTTAAAACCTGCCTCGCCGGCAGGCAGGCATCTGTCAAAAACAAAAAGCAGGCAAGGAAACTTAAACGCATATCGACAAAATATTGCCAAAAGCAAAATCCTTGCCTGTCGGCAGACAGGGAATTTTGACCTTGATGACTGCCACAAAGTATTGCGTATTGACAGCGAAGAAAATATCATTTCGCCAATAATAAACGTGCTGAACATTCACAATTTTCATTGCGAAGAATTTAAATAAAAACAATTTACAAACAAACAAAAAAAAACTCATGGCACTTATCAATCCGCACATCAACTTCAACGGAAATGCCGAAGAAGCATTCAATTTTTACAAATCAGTATTTGGCGGAGCGTTCACAAAGATTATACGCTTTAAAGATTTATCAAACACTGAACATCCAATAGCGGAAAAAGAAGCAAACAAGATAATGCACATTGCTTTACCAATTGGCAATAGCACTTTAATGGCCAACGACGTTCCGGAATTTATGGGTCGGGTGAATGAAAATGAAAACAGGTCTAAGATATTTATTAATGCAGAAAGCCGTGACGAAGCGGATAAATTATTTAACGGACTTTCAGCAGGCGGAACTGTTGAAATGCCGATTAGTGACAGCCCCTGGGGGTCTTATTTTGCGATGTTTAGAGACAAATATGGTATTGAATGGATGGTGAACTTTGACCAAAAAAACGGCAAAAATAACTGACGAAAAACAACGAACGCCTGGTATTGGTTTGACGAAAGCAGAGCTGATGAAAGTAATTGAATCCTGGAAACATTTGGAATACTCCTTTCCCCGGCAATGTCTCTCCATAAGTTTTGTGCTTAGCCGAGGACATTGCCGTTTATAGGAAAAATAAATTTGCTCTCACCATCATGTTTAGCAGAATGAAAAATCAGTCGCATTCCATACATTTCCCGACGAACCTGTTGTAAGACGAGAATGTTATTCTTTTTTACTATGTTATTTCCGTTAGCAGTAACATATAGTTATCGGCATTATTAATTGTAATGGCTGCTAAATAACCCATGCAGGAAGTTGCAACTTCTATAATCTAAGAAGAAAGCCTTTTTCCTTCCCGGCAATGTCTCTCCATAAAGTTTTGTGTTTAGCTGAGGACATTGCCGTTTATAGGAAAAATACATTTGCTCTCGCCATCATGTTTAGCAGAATGAAAAATCAGTCGCACTCCATACATTTCCCGACGGCTCTGTTGTAAGACGAGAATGTTATTCTTTTTACTATGTTATTTTCCTTAGCAGTAACATATAGTTATCGGCATTATTAATTGAATGACTGCTAAATACCCTGCTCGGAGGGGCTGCAACTTCTGTAAATCTTTTATTGAATGCAGAACATTTCTGTAGACCACAGAAATAAAAAAAAATTTTAAAAAAAATTTTGTTTATGTAAAACAGATTTTTATTTTAGTCGTCTCCTTATATCCTATCTATTAAATACGCGACCTCTGTAAACAACTCTAATAAACCCAACTAAAAATAGCATGAGGTTAAGCGTAGTCATTATATGCCTTGTATTCTGTTATGAATCCTTTTCGCAAAGCCATGATAGCACATCAGGATCACAGCTGCAAGATGTTCTTCAACCGGTTGATAACATCCCTGCTAAATCATTAAAATATATTGACGGAAAATATAACAAACTAACCAAAACAGTTGAAGTACACAGTGAGAAGTTGCTGAAACGCATGCAGCAAAAAGAAGAGAAGCTACAAAATAAATTACACAAGATTGATAGTATAAAGGCAAAAGAATTATTTGCAGAAACACAAACAAAATACCAGGAACTGCAAATGAAACTCAAAGCTCCAATCGATAAAGCTATAGCTAACCCTTTGAAAGAATATATTCCTGGTGTAGATAGTCTGCAAACGATAATGAAGTTTCTGTCACAGCCCGAAATAAATTTACCGTGCATAACAGGAGAGCAATTGGAGCGAATACGATCAATCAGTAATGTAGTGCAGGAACTGCAAGGGCGGTTACAACAGGCAAACGAAATTGAGGATTTTATCCGAAGCCGGGAATCACAACTCAAATCGGCCCTTGCGAATACTGGACTCGGCAAAGAACTTCTTGGTCTCAATAAGGAAGTCTACTACTTTCAGAAGCGTTTAGTGGAATACAAGGAGTTATTAAATGACAGAAAAAAATTGGAGGAAAAGGTGTTTACTATTGCTCGTAATCTGCCCGCATTTCAAAAGTTTTGGCAGAAGAACAGCCTCCTCGCTCAACTTTTTCCTATGCCAAATAATTATGGTACATCCCAGGCACTTGCAGGTCTGCAAACAAGGGTTAACACACAGAATTTACTTACACAACGAATAACAAACGGAGGAGCAGACAGAACATCTGCACAACAATATGTACAGCAACAGATGCAGCAGGCACAATCGGAGCTTAATAAATTAAAGGATAAGATCAACAAACTCAGTAGTAGTAATAGTGATATGACAATACCTGATTTTAAGCCAAATAGCCAAAAGACAAAAAGTTTTTTGCAACGGTTAGAATACAGTTTCAATATTCAAAGCCAAAGAAGCACATCCTATCTTCCATCAATGAGTGATTTTGGACTCTCAGTAGGATATAAAATAAGCGACAACAAAACGCTGGGAATTGGCGCAAGTTATAAATTAGGATGGGGCAGAGGATGGAATCATGTTCAACTTACTAACCAGGGGGCCGGAATAAGAAGTTATGTTGATATAAAAGCTAAGGGAAGCATATGGATTACGGGAGGAATGGAATATAACTATTTAAGCGAGTTTAAAAACTTAGAGCAGATAAAGAATCTTGATGCCTGGCAAAAAAGTACCCTTCTTGGAATAACAAAAAAAATTAAGATAGGTAAGAAACAAACCAATATCCAGTTATTATATGATTTTTTATCTGCCCAACAAGTGCCCAGGGCACCAGCATTGAAATTTAGAATAGGTTGGACACTATAAACTCTTTAAAGAACTCTAAAGCCTTATAAAAAATATGAAAAAGAAAATTTTTTTATTACTTCTTCTTTCAAACAGTTATTCGATTTTAAATGCACAAACACAGGGCCCACAACTCGTCAGGGTAACACCTCCGTCGCCCAACGTTCAAGCCTTTCAGAAATATGGAGACATACCAGTGAGTGCCTATACAGGGGTGCCCGGTATTTCAATTCCACTTTATACTGTAAAATTTAGAGATATATCAGTCCCTATTTCTATTAGTTATCATGCTTCAGGAATAAAAGTATCAGAAGAGGCAAGCCAAATTGGGCTCGGCTGGGCGCTGAATGCAGGAGGAGTAATTTCAAGAACGGTAATAGGCGCTGATGATTTTTTTGGCAACAATTATTTTTATGCAAATCCTGATCTTCCCGATCCCAATCTTCCTGACTTTGCAGATGGTTTAGGTCCGACACGTCTTTTGCAGTCCGGATGTACAGCTGAATTATATAACAAATCTATCCCCGATCAACCTACAATACAAACCAAATATTTAGAAGACTATTTTGGTAACGGGTATGAATTTCAGCCTGACCAATACTATTATAACTTTCAGGATAAATCTGGAAAGTTTATATTCAAAAGAAATCGTCAGGCTATTTTACAAAAGCAAGAAAAGATAGAAATTACTTGTTTAGATAATAGTGGAAATGCCTGGCAAATAAAAGATTTAAACGGGTTTATTTATTTGTTTGATAAATACGAAACTTATGTTGATAATACCACTTCATCAACTGTAAAATCTGCATGGTATCTTACAAAGATTACGTCACCATCAGGCAATCAGGTAACATTTAATTACACCTTTGAAAGCCAGTACATAAGAACAATCGGAGGATATTCAGAAACAAGAGATGTTTTTAGAACTGCCGGGGCGATTTTTGAAGCATCGTGGGGTGGCACAGCATACCCGCCGCAGTATGGCTCTGCACCAGGTCAGGCTTATACAAAGGTTACGCTCTCTTCTATAGATTTCACTAATGGATTAGTTTACTTCAATTATTCTGATAATAGAAATGATGTTACCGGAGATAAAAGATTGGAAAGTATTGAAGTTAAAAGCAGGGATGCAAGTGGTAATATCTCCACGACTGCGCTTAAAAAAATAATATTCAGTTATGATTATTTTTCAGGTGGTGATGATCCTGATTTTAGCACCGGATATGGTTCACCTTCTTTGCGTCTTAAGTTAACATCCGTTCATACGGAAGGGAACTACAATGGTAATACTGTAATAGAGCCGCCCTACACGTTCGATTATCATGAAGGCGATTCTTATACTACTTTACCAGCTAAAACTTCTTTTGCAAGAGATCATTGGGGATATTATAATGGCAAAACCTATACAAACTCTCTCATACCCACCTTTGTACCGCTTTCTGACCCTTTAAATCCGGTAGCTTCTGTTATTGGAAATATGCAAACCGAAAGAAATACTGACCCCGCGTTCTCCCAGGCCTTCTCTTTAAAAATGATTCATTATCCCACCGGAGGCTCTACAGAATTTCAATATGAATCCAACACTTATGATGAACAACTTTCAACAGTAAATGATCAAACGTCTTTTCATTATGCCCCGGTACTCGCCCTTGTTCAAACGACATTGACCTATAATGGCAGCAACAAGGGAACGGTATATAGTGCTCCACTGGATTTAAGTAATGAATACTCCTTTGCTATAAATGGTGCTCAATCTGTTGTAACTGTTTCGGCTACATTTAGATTTTCCGGAGGATTAGGAGGGAATTGCAATGATGTAAATCTTGCACCAAATAGTGTGTATTTCGAATTATATGACGCCGGAGGAGGTCGTGTAAGCCGCGTTGACCCGACAGAGCTTTCATTATGCAATGGAAGTAATTCTCCATGTGTTTCATGTCAATCTGGGCAGCCCGTATTTACATATTCAAATTCATATTCACTCCCTGCCGGTCAATACACATGGAAAGCCTTTGCCGCAAATAGCGGGAGTGCTTTAAAATTACGAGATATCTGGGCCACATATTCTTATTATGTACCGGTTGGAACGCAACCGGCGGAATCAGATAATGCAAACTCTTTTACCTTTTTATATGCCGGCGGCCTTCGTATTAAAAAAATAATAGATCATGATGATGTGAATGCAGCAAATGATAAAATAAAAAAATTTATTTACCATTATACCGCTGACAAAAACAACGATGGAATTCCTGAATTTTATTCTTATGGCAGGATAATGACTATTCCCCGCTATAATTATTTTGAATCATCTATTGAAACAATGGGAGCTGGTGGTGGAGGGTCTGCTAATTGGACGTATAAGTCATTCCATCTAATGCGGAGTTCTGATAGTAATATTCCCCTAAATGGCTCTGCCAGTGGTTCAGTTGTTGGATATGACCAGGTGGAAGAATGGTATGGAGAAAATGCTGAAAATGGAAAAACAATATTCCAATATGAAAATGAACCTGATATTGTATATGATTACCAGGACGGAGGTGCTCCCATACGTCCTCCTGCAGGCTCGGCTGTTCCTCACCCCGGAAATGGCAATTTAAAGTACCAGGCAGATTATAAAAATTCAGCAGGCCAATTTATTCTTGTACACGATGTTGCCAATAGTTATGAGACAAGATATGCAAATGAAAATTTGGTCTATGGCATTGAAAAAAGACCTTTCAAATTTAATTGCAAAAATCCTCAGGGAAATATACAATGTGCTCCTTATACATGTGATTTGTCATTGCTTTTTTATCATACTCTCAATTCTGAGTGGAGTTATTTGTCCAGCACAATAGAAAAAACATATAATCCTGCTGACACTACAAGATATATTGCAAGTATAACCAATTATTATTATGACAATCTAGCCCACATGTTACCGACAAGAACTGTAATAACAAACAGTAAAAAAGAAACGATAACTAGTATCTCAAAATATCCTCTCGACTATACAATCTCAGGAACCGCCAATAATGCACTTGCCTTAGGAGTAAAGAATTTGCAGGACAAACATTTGATTACTCCAATAATTGAAAAATCTGTTCAAAAAACTGATGCCGGAGGAAATAATGTCGGGATATTAACTTCCTTGTTTACATCTTATAATACCACGCAGACACTTCCTAATATGATTTTGAAAGTGGATAACAATTCCCCTTTAACAAACTTCTCGCCAGCTTCCCTAACTGCAACTTCTTCAATTATTGATAGCAGGTATAATCCTTATGTCAGATTTAATCGTTATGATGCTTTCGGCAATATAATCCAACAACAAAAAGAAAAAGATATTCTTCATTCGTATGTCTGGGGCTACAATAATTCTTTACCTGTTGCAGAGGCAATTAATGCAGCAAGCAATGAAATTTATTTTAGCTCATTTGAAGAAAGTGGTTGGAATATGAATATGCAGTATGACAATACTAGTCACTGTGGAAGTTATGCTGGAAAAATTATTAAGACAACAACAGGCGAATTATATAGCCACAGTAATACCTGGCTTAATATTAATTTAACTGTGCCAACAAAGTTTCATTATTCAGGTTGGATTTATAGTAATGCTCCGAGTGTAGATATATACCTCTTTATGAAAAGAGCAGGAGAAATCGGTTATTACTCTTATGTTGATTTTGTAACGACATCCACAACAAATAAGTGGGTATATCTTGAAAAAGATTTTAATGTGCCTGCTGATGTTACTCAGCTTAATATACGCTGCGATAATAACGGTGGAGGAACAGTATGGTTTGACGATGTACGTATTTACCCATCAGATGCTCAAATGACAACCTATACCTATGAGCCTCTAATTGGAATGACTAGTCAATGTGATGTCAATAACAAGGTTAGTTACTACGAATATGATGGATTGGGAAGACTAAAACTTATTAAGGACCAGGATGGCAATATTCTGAAAACATTTGACTACAACTATAAAAATTAATTCTTCCTTTATAAAATTTTTCTGCACATGA
The DNA here is from genome assembly GCA_036558585.1 of Chitinophagaceae bacterium. Taxonomy (GTDB): domain Bacteria; phylum Bacteroidota; class Bacteroidia; order Chitinophagales; family Chitinophagaceae; genus DATBFI01. The sequence continues at coordinate 1,456 of DATBFI010000003.1, read as the reverse complement.
GATATTTATTTTCAACCTTCTTTTTGCTTTTATTTTCATCCGGATCTTTTCTTGTAAAGTGCCAGGTATCGATAAACGGCCCGACCTGTGTAAGGGCAGGATTAGAGTATCAGTATATAATAAACGGAAACGGGTCAAGTGAATCTGCGGTACAAATATGTGTGAGGGGAGGGATAATAGCAGATTCATCTTCATCCTGCATTGCGGACAATTCTTTTTCACAAATCAGAGTTATCTGGGATTTCAATATTTCAGAAAGTACGATTGCGTTAACTTCCGCTGAAGGTGATACTTTAATTACTGTTTCAATAAGTGATACATTAAGGCCTGGCATTATTGATTCAGTATTCAAAAAACAAACAATAGAATATAATGATATCCCCGCTAATATTATTTGTTCTGTTGCAAGAGGAGGTAGCTGTTCGCCTGCCTATACATATCAATGGCAACGATCAATTGATAATATCGAATGGGAAAACATAGAAGGAAGTACATCTAAGAATCTTTCCTTTTCTGACCCTGTAATTCAACCAACCTTTTTCCGAAGAAAGGTTGTCGAAATAAACTCAAATTCTGTAGATTATTCAGACGTGGCGGCAGTGTATATAAATGAGGCCTTACAGTAGCGAAAGCAAGAGAAACCAATGGTTTCTTAAGTAATACGCAAGATTTAGTGCTAATAAAGATAAAAACCATTAAAGAACAAGTATGTCAACCCTTAACTTTTTGATTAAGCGATCCCCGCTTTTGATAATTAATTTTATTGTTTTTACAAAGATAGCTGTCGCTCAAGTCTCCGTTTCAGGACCAACATGTGTAAATACCGGAATACAATATCAATATACTATTTCTGGTAACTGGAATACAAGCACAAATATGAATTGGTGTTTAACTGGTGGGGTAATTTCAGGGACAAGCAATACCTGTAAAAATGGAACGCCCGTGGTAAGTATACTTGTTGTCTGGAACAGTGGAATAACTAGTGGAGTTGTTTCACTCAATTCTTCAATTGGAAATGCAACACTCAATGTTACAATAGTACCAGCGTTACAACCTGGAACTATTAATGCTGCATCAAAAACTCAAAATATAAATTATAATAGTATCCCTGGAGCTATCAATTGTTCAGTTGCAACAAATGGATCATGCTTTCCTTCTTATTCATACCAGTGGCAGCAATCGTTGAATAGTGTGAACTGGACATCTATTCCCAGCCAAACATCGCAAAATTTGTCCGTTACCTCACCTTTAACCCAAACAACTTATTACCGCAGGATGGTAACTGAAACAATATCTTCTTCAGTTGATTATTCTGACATCGCAACAGTGTATGTTTATCCTCAACTGGTATCAAGTATAGCGCCAACCAGTAAAACGATAAACTATAACAGTGGTTCCGGGCAATTAACAAATACCAGGAGCGGCGGAAACGGTACATATACTTACCAATGGCAAA
>DATBFI010000002.1:0-10159 GCA_036558585.1 Chitinophagaceae bacterium | reverse complement strand
AGCAGAGCCTGCTTCCTCTTCTGGTTGACAAGGAATATTACAAAGAATAAATGAATAAATCACCAACCATTTTTCAGTACATTACCTTTTTTTCAGGATCTTGCCGCAAGTCAAGGATATTGAGGATTTCAATAAAATTTTCGTAAACCCGATAATACAGTCTGTTATACTTAGATAATAAAATACTCCTCACCTCTGAATTTTTTTCAGAAGCAATCCCAATAAATGGGTGTCTCGAAAGAGTAAATAGCCTTGATTCTGTGGTATTAATAATTATCAGCAATTTTAATTGGCCAATTCTCCAAAAGATAATTTATCACTTTGTAGTAGTCATTCAATGCATTTTCAGTCCACCTTATTTTGTATTTTTCCTCAGCCACTCTCTTGATAATTTTTTCACTTCTTCATACGAAATGGTTTTACCTTCATTCGCTTGCTGAATAGATTCTTTCAGCCTGTCTAACTGCTCTGGTGTAAGAAGGTCTAGAATATCCGGTTGATTTTTGGCATATACTTCGGCAGCCTCATTCAGTATTGCAAGTTTTGTTTCATCATTTATCATATCAATATATGTATGAAGTTGCTTTTTTATTTCTGTGGCAGACATGTAAAAATTTATTTTAAAGCTACAAATATTATTTTTGATGATTGCCCTTTTGGAATATATTGTTTTTATTGCAGGGTACTTATCACCATCCTGCTCTTGCAGTTGGTGTAATGTTAAGATCAACAAATTCGCCGGCCAGATATTTATAGTAGCCTGTTATTGCGATCATCGCAGCATTATCTGTGCAGTATTCAAATTTTGGAATGAAGGTTTTCCATTCCTCTTTTTCTCCCAATTCTTTGAATGCTGTACGTAATCCACTATTAGCGCTGACACCTCCGGCAATGCAAACATTTTTTATACCTGTTTGTTGAACTGCTTTTTTTAATTTCTTTAATAAAATAGTAATGATTGTATGCTGAACAGAGGCACACAGATCATGCAGGTTTTTCTCAACAAATTTTTTGTCTTCCTTCTTCTTGTCCTGCAAAAAATAAAGCACAGAAGTTTTTAAACCGCTAAAGGAAAAATTCAATCCTGGTATTTGTGGTTCCGCAAATTTGAATGCTTTTGCATTTCCCTGCTTTGCTAACTTATCTACCAGGGGACCACCGGGATAGGGCAGACCGAGAAGCTTCGCACTTTTATCAAAAGCTTCTCCGGCCGCATCATCAATAGTTTCCCCGAGTACCGTTAAATCATACGGACTTTTAGCCAGCACAATTTGAGTATGTCCTCCGCTAACTGTCAGGCATAAAAATGGAAATCCCGGTTTTGGATCTTCACCGCCTTTTGAAACGGAGGGAATCAGATTTGCAAGTACATGCGCCTGCATATGATGTACAGCAATTAAAGGTTTGTTCAGTGCAAGTGATAAGGATTTGGCGAATTGTGTACCCACTAACAAACTCCCAATTAAACCGGGCGACTGCGTAAACGCGATTGCATCTGCATCCAGCAGTTTACAGCCAGCGGTTTGCAGCGCCCCATCAACAACAGGAACAATATTTTGAAGATGAGCGCGGCTTGCAAGCTCCGGAACAACACCGCCATATTGTTCATGTATTTTTTGATTGGCAATATAATTTGAAAGAATTTTTCCGTCTTTGCAAACTGCAGCTGCTGTTTCATCACACGAAGATTCTATTGCGAGAATGAGCGCCCTCCGCCCCCTGAAGGGGGGACCTGAAACTTCACTCTTTTCAAAGTTGTTCTTATTCATCACATCACAAAAATAAGCGAACTATTTGCTCGGTGAAGTCCGTGCCGTTAATCAGTCACCCAACTAATGGGTAGACAGGCATGTGAAAGATATAGATGCTTCTCCATCAAGCGTGACAAGCTGAAGAGTAAACTAACTTAGCATTATAAAAAAGGATGCCCGGGACCTTCAGAGTAAGCGTGAGGACGCAACAAAAGATTGGTGCAAAAAAATAAATATGCAATAATGAAAAATTAAGTTTGCGTACGTATTGCAACAACAGGATTCATTTTTGCTGCAATAAATGCAGGAATAATTCCTGATAGGATACCAAGTAAAATACATAAGGCAAGTGCAACTATAATGGTGGTTGCTGAAATAATGATAGGGAAGGGCAGGATACTGCTAAGCACCAATGCAAGTATCCAAACCAGTAACAAACCAAAAAAGCCACCAATAATACAGAGAAAAGCGCTTTCCAATAAAAATTCCAGGAGTATGGTTCTGCGCTTTGCGCCGATTGCTTTTTTTAAACCGATTTGACTGGTGCGCTCACGAACAGTAACAAACATGATATTGGCTACGCCAAATGCGCCTACGACCAAACTTAAGAAAGCAATTATTCCACCGCCCAGGTCCACTGTTCCAAAAAAACCACTTACCTGCTGGCTAAAAAGGTTGATATCGTTCAGAGCAAAATTATCTTCCTGTTTGGGGCTAAGTCTTCGTGCCTGTCGCATAATGCCTTCCAGTTCGTCAATAAGCGCTTTTGTGGGAACATTATCATGCCCGTTTACCATAATCAATGGCTGGCTTTGATCGCTATTAACATCATAGACAGAAGCATACATCCGGTATGTAAGAATAAGACAATGGTCATAATCAAAACCACCTATAAAACTTTGTCCCTGTTTTTTTATCACACCAATTATTTTTACTTTTTTGCAATCGAACGTAACTGCTTTATCGATCGCTCTTTCCGCCTTATTAAATAATTCCTCTGCTATTTGATATCCCATTACCGTAACCGGGTTGCCACGGAGAAATTCAGATTCATTAAGATAACGGCCATAAGCAATATCAATAGTTTGCATTTCCGCAAATTCTTCACTTACACCATAAATACCTACATTATTAATTTGAACATCCTCATAACTTACATTTGAGGAGATAGAGTTAAAATAGCATACATGTTTTTCAAGTGAACTTCGTTCCTTAATAAATTCTACTTCCTCATATTTTGGAGTAGGGCGATTAACATACTTCCACCATGGATAATCTTCATCACCACCGCCATATTGCCATTTGTCAATGTAAATCGTATTCGTGCCAAGTTCTTTTATATCTGTCTGCACTTTATTTTCCAGGCTGTTAACTGTTGTTAATACGCCGATGATGCAAAAAATTCCAAAGGCAATACCAATAAGCGATAAAGCACTTCTTAGTTTATTGTTGTTCAGTTCCTGCAGTGACATTTTGAAACTGTTCCAGAAAATCGACAATGACTTTAGCATATTCAAAAGTAATAAAGTTGGCTAAGCAGACCCGGTTTTTTGGATTAATGGCAAATTATTGGTACAACAATTGCGCAGGGAAGTTCGTTATACGTATGTTAAGCATATTTTGAACCCTGTAATTCAATTAAATGAGACAAACCAGTTTTCTTTTTATCGCGTCGGCTGTATTGCCGGCTGTATTATTTTCATGTCAAAAAAGCAAAACTCCGCAACGTCCACCCCGTAACATATCGGATACTTTGATGGTGTATAGCCAGGTAACTTCAAATGGTAAATCAAATATTCTTACCAGGAGTTTTAAAAGCGGGGAAACAAAAACGATTATAAATAGCGGTACTTATCCTTTTGCCACAAATCTCCGGATTGTTTTTATTAAGAGCGGAAACACTTTAGGGTTTGCTAAAATGGATGGCATATCGAGATTGCTTTTACCACTTACCCAACCAAGTGATCCCAGTTTATCCTTTGACTCAAGACTGATTTGCGTAGTAGATAAACTCCCCGATAAATACCAGTTGATAAGGTATGATACCATTGGAAATAAAACTATTTTATATGAGACAACGGATGAGATATCTTCACCTTCATTTAGCTCTGATGGTGAAAAAATTGTGTTCACTCAAAAAAAAGACACCAATTCTTCCAGCCTGTTTTTAATTTCTGTTACCGGTGGAACGGTAAAGAGAATAACACCCTCTACGCCCGGTTCATACGACGATTACAGCACTGTGCAAAGCGGGAATTTGTATTTTGTACGAAGCCGCATTATTGACAGCACACTCTCTTCAGAAATTTTTTCGACTGACCTTGGAGGGACTTCAATAACACAGCTTTCCAACTTTACCAATAACTGGACTACTCCTTCTTTCTTTATAAAGAATCTCAGGAAAATCAGTAACGACATTGTTGGTAATACTTCACTGATATGTGTATCTAATTATAACAGTACAAACAGTGATATTTATATCTACCAAATAGGTGGTAGTCTTACAAAAATGACGGAGACAACTGAGCAGGAATTTTTCCCAAGCCTTATCCCAAATGTTGAAAAGTAAGAAGAAAATTTTCCCGGTGAATTGATCTATTTTTATTTGAAGAATTAATAAGTGTTCTGTGCTTTTAAAGTACAGAACACTTTTATTTTAAGCGATTGTATCCCGATTGAAAATAGGATCTGCTCATTAACGAGTGCAAAAAAAATTTTTTGAACACGTTCCTGATGTATTTTTGCACCGATTTTCTCAAACCTAATTTTTTGGTATGACCTGGAAACAAGCTTTCACCTCTTCCATTGGCAGAAAATTGGTTATGGCAATCACGGGAGTCTCCCTCATTCTTTTCTTAATCATTCATGTTACTGTAAATGCCTGCATGTGGGCCATCATTTTTGTTCCAAATGATAATGGGGAAGTTTTTAACAAAGCCGCTCATTTCCTGGGTCAAACTTTAGTTCCGCGTGTACTTGAAATAGGATTATTCCTCTTTTTCATCATACACATCATACAAGGTTATGTACTCGAAGCATCAAACCGCAGTAAAAGAGGAACACCTTATGCAATAAATTACGGCAACAGGGGCAGTACATGGTATAGCCGAAGCATGGGCTTATTAGGAACGCTGATCTTTTTATTCCTCATCGTGCATATTTATGATTTCTGGATCCCATCACGGTTTGGTGGATTAGATCCTGTTATGTATGACGACAAAGAATATCACAACCTATACGGTGAAATGATAAAAGTGTTTCAAAATCCTTTTATCGTAGTGTTGTATATTTTAGGCTGTATTTCACTGGCATACCATCTTGCACATGGGTTTCAGAGTTCCTTTAAAACTTTAGGTGTGCACAATAAAAGATACAATGCAATGCTAACGGGTATCGGTTATGCTTTTGCAATCATTGTTTCTTTCGTCTTTGCGATGATGCCGGTTAGTGTGTATTTAGGATGGGTGAAATAATGTGCTGATCAGCTAATTCGAAAATTTCAAAAAATGTCGGAATGAGGATGGGATGAAGAGAACAATTTTTATGGACCTAACTTTTGAATTACTATTTGACTTTCGTTGCGTCGCACACTTGTACTGCAACAATTTTATTAACCGGTTTGAATGTTTCCACCGTTCGATGGTTTGAATGTTAACACTTCAGACAATCGAACTTTCAATACAAACTTGTTGCTCAAGGTTCAGAATATTCAAGTGAGCGGCTATGAACAATTCTGAAACATATTCAGGCTGTTCCACTAAGCTCCCATAAAAGAGGAACTTTGAACTGAGCGTAGCAACAGGAGAAGCTATGAAGAACAAAGGCTGGTTACATTAATATCTTAACAGTATTACACAAGCGAATAAATAAAAACAAATAAACGATATTAACCCGTGAACTTGTGAATACGTGAACTTGTAAACTTTTTTTATGCTTGATGCAAAAATTCCTGCAGGACCGTTAGAGCAAAAATGGATTAAATACAAAGGCACAGTTAAGCTGGTAAATCCTGCGAACAAACGCAGGATAGAAGTGATTGTTGTGGGTACAGGATTAGCAGGCGCTTCAGCGGCAGCATCATTGGGAGAACTGGGATATAAAGTAAAAGCATTTTGTTTCCAGGATTCACCGCGGCGTGCACATTCTATTGCAGCGCAGGGAGGCATTAATGCTGCAAAAAATTATCAGAACGACGGTGACAGTATTTACCGTTTATTTTACGACACCATTAAAGGTGGCGATTATCGTTCGCGTGAAGGGAATGTGCATCGTTTATCAGAGGTGAGTGCAAATATCATTGATCAATGTGTAGCACAGGGTGTTCCTTTTGCGCGTGAGTACGGAGGACTATTAAGCAATCGTTCTTTTGGCGGTACACAAGTGCAAAGGACATTTTATGCTGCGGGTCAAACAGGCCAGCAGTTGCTGATAGGCGCTTACCAGGCATTGGAAAGACAGGTTGCGTTGGGTAATGTAAAAATGTATGCACGTCATGAAATGCTTGAAGTAGTGATCATTGATGGTAAGGCTCGCGGTATTATCTGTCGCAATTTAATAACAGGAGAACTTGAAAGACATTTCGGTCATGCATTGCTATTGTGTACAGGTGGATATGGTAATGTATTTTATCTGTCAACAAATGCAATGGGTTGCAACGCAACAGCAGTATGGAAAGCGCATAAAGCAGGGGCATTCTTTGGCAATCCTTGTTTTACGCAAATTCATCCAACGTGTATTCCGGTAAGCGGGGATTATCAATCCAAGCTTACATTAATGAGTGAAAGTCTGCGTAACGACGGGAGAATTTGGGTGCCAAAGAAAAAAGGCGATATGCGCAGGCCAAATGAAATCCCTGAAGAAGAAAGAGATTACTACCTGGAAAGAAGATATCCTGCTTTCGGAAACCTGGTGCCACGTGATGTTGCAAGTCGTGCTGCCAAAGAAAGATGCGATGCAGGTTATGGTGTAGGTTCATCCAGGCAGGCCGTATATCTTGATTATGCTGTTGCCATTGAACGGTATGGAAAAATTGAATGCGGTAAACATGGTATAGAAAATCCCTCTGCTGAAGAGGTCAGGCATCATGGAATGGAAGTAGTAAAAGAAAAATATGGGAACCTGTTCGACATGTATGAAAAGATAACGGGTGAAAACCCTTATGAGGTACCGATGCGCATTTATCCTGCGGTACATTATACTATGGGCGGCTTGTGGGTTGATTATGAATTGATGACAACCATTCCCGGATTGTATTGCCTGGGTGAAGCCAATTTTAGTGATCATGGTGCTAATCGCCTGGGCGCATCCGCATTGATGCAGGGATTAGCTGACGGCTATTTTGTAATTCCATACACTATTGGTAATTATTTGGCAAATGAGATCCGCACTCCTGCCATTCCCACTTCGCATCCTGCATTTGAAGCAGCAGAAAAAAAAGTAGGTGACAGGATCAATCAACTCATAAACATAAAGGGCAAACAATCAGTAGAAAGTTTGCACAAACGCCTGGGCAAGATCATGTGGGACAAATGTGGCATGGCACGCAACAAAGAAGGTTTGCAATCGGCGATCAAAGAAATCCAGGAATTGAAGAAAGAATTCTGGAGCGACCTGAAAATACCTGGGGACATATATGAAATGAATCCTGAATTGGATAAGGCCGGCCGTGTTGCGGATTTTATTGAATTAGGTGAACTGATGTGTATAGACGCATTGATGCGCAATGAAAGTTGTGGCGGACATTTCAGAGAAGAATATCAAACAGAAGAGGGCGAAGCATTACGTGATGATGCACATTATATGTTTGTTGCGGCGTGGGAATACAAAGGAGAGCATGAGTGGAATTTGCATAAAGAACCGCTGAATTATGAAGTGGTGAAGCCGAGCCAGCGTTCTTATAAATAGTATAACTTGATAACATAATTTGAAAATTTGAAAATGTGCTAATTTGAAAATGAAAAGTAAATTATTGAACCAAATTTCTAATTATGAGAAATGACAAAGAGAATGTTATAGTCAACAAAACAATTGAGTTTTCTTTAGCAATTATTAATTACTGCGAAGTTCTTGAACAAAACAAAAAGTTTGTGATTGCGAAGCAGCTATTACGTTCAGCAACATCAATCGGAGCCAATGTTTTTGAAGCACAAAACGCAGAAAGTAAAGCAGACTTTATTCATAAAATGAAGATTGCAGCAAAAGAAGCAAGCGAAACTTTATATTGGTTGATTTTATGTGAGCGAAGCGAGGCTTATAAATTTGATAAAAAACTGAGAAATGACCTTGATGATGTTTTAAAAATTTTATCAAAAATAATTTCGTCAGCAAAAGGAAATATTCCTGGTTTTTTGTGGGCGATGGCATATGCATTTTCAAATTTTCAAATTTTCAAATTGGCACATTAGGAATGGAACATTACACAATGAACCTCACTTTAAAAGTGTGGCGTCAACAAAACAGTAAAGAGCGCGGACATTTTGAAACATACCAGGTAAGTGATATTTCATCAGAGATGTCATTTCTTGAAATGTTTGATGTGTTGAATGAACAGTTGATAAGAGAAGGTAAAGAGCCTATTGCTTTTGATCATGATTGCCGTGAGGGCATTTGCGGTACATGCTCCATGTATATCAATGGTAAGCCGCATGGCCCGTGGAAGCAGAATACCGTATGCCAGTTACACATGCGTGCATTCAGGGATGGCGATACGATTGTAGTGGAACCCTGGAGGGCTAAGGCATTCCCGGTAATCAAAGATCTCATTGTTGACCGAACCGCATTTGACCGCATTATACAGGCGGGAGGTTTTATATCTGTCAATACAGGCAATGCAGTGGATGCAAATTCTATCCCGGTTGAAAAAGATAAAGCCGACGCTTCTTTTGCCGCCGCTGCTTGTATCGGCTGTGGTGCATGTGTAGCCGCATGTAAGAACAGCAGCGCGATGTTATTTCTTGGAGCCAAGGTTGCGCACCTTGCTTTGTTGCCGCAGGGTGGGCCCGAACGCAGAAGCCGTGTAGTAAATATGGTTGCACAAATGGATAAGGAAGGTTTTGGCGCCTGCACATTTACCCGCGCCTGTGAAGCAACTTGTCCTAAAGGAATTTCAATCAGCAACATTGCACTTTTAAACCAGGAATATTTAGCGGCGACCTTAACTGCAGATGAGTAAGCCCTAAATCCCCTAAAGGGACTTTTATAATGCACCAATTTTTTTTTGACGCTTTCTCTACGGCAAGTTTGCTTTTATAAGCCTTCTAATAGTTATACTATTTAACTTCCGCTACGTTGCTCCTGCCTTAATCTTGTAGCAGGCTCTTCTATTCTAATATTTATTGGCAATTTGGATAATCTTACATTTTTCAAATGCTCATTTCAAAATTTTTCCGCCCTGATGACAGGCAAGAAATCAGCACATTTCACATTCCACATTAGCACATTGCCAAATTAACACTTGTACATTTGCATTTATGAGTTACACCGTTCCAAAAGGCACACACATCGGGCATGTGCATTTAAAAGTTTCCGATCTTGAAAGATCACTCTCTTTTTACAGGGATCTTTTAGGTTTCAGGGTGATGCAGTTATGGGGCACACAAGCTGCATTTATCTCTGCAGATGGCTATCATCATCACATTGGTTTGAATACATGGTATAGCAAAGGCGCGCCTCCGGCGCCAAAACGTGCGGCAGGACTGTTTCATACCGCGATTTTATATGCGACAAGAAAGGACCTGGCAGCAATTTTAAAAAGATTAATTGATGCAAATTATCCATTAACCGGTTCTGCAGATCATGGCGTGTCGGAAGCAATTTACCTGGATGATCCCGATGGGAATGGTGTTGAATTATATTGGGATAAACCCAAAGACAAATGGCCCTATAATGCGGACGGAAATTTGCAAATGGTAACGGAGCATTTGGATATAGAGAATTTACTTGCTGAACTAGGATGAGGTATAATTTTTTCTCGCAAAGAAATAAAGGAGCAAATAGTGCAGGTTCTTGCGTCTTATAAACTTTGCGGGCATTGCGTGACAGATGTGAATTGAAAATGACAATATTTTCGATCAGTAATTTAAGAGTTGCATTAGCTCTTCAATTTTCGATTGCTCTATAAAATATTCAAACGACCTTTTATCGAAATCATTTTTCTTCTATGCGTGAATTGTTCTTTTCATTAATAACTAACTTGCTGTATTTGGATTTTATTTATCATGTCTAACTCCTTCTTCCGCTTCAAACAGTTCACTATTTATCAGGATAAGTGTGCAATGAAAGTTTGCACGGATGCATGTTTGTTTGGTAGCGGTCTCCCTCCGCCTCCCTCCAAAAGAGAGAGAGAATGGCGAGTACTTGATATTGGTACGGGCACCGGGTTGCTTGCATTAATGTATGCACAAAAAAAT
>DATBFI010000001.1:0-13983 GCA_036558585.1 Chitinophagaceae bacterium | reverse complement strand
ATATCACCTTCAATAACTCCTTTCTCACCCAATACTACTCCGCCTTCAACATTTACATTTCCGACTATTTTTCCTTCAATTCTTATAACGGCAGAACCTTGCAGTTCGCCTGTGAAAACATAGCCTTCACCAATAATGGCGGAGATCTCCTGCTCATTAATTTCTAAAGATTGTTCTTTGTTTTTTTTAAACATAGTCATTTAGTTGAGAGTTAAAAAAGATTGAGGATTAATTTTTTGTCCGTACCGGCGCACTTCATAGTGTAAATGAGGCCCGGTAGATCGACCGGTAGAACCTATTGCGCCAATTTGCTGACCAATATCAATTTGCTGACCGACCCTTACCAAAATTTTTGACAAATGACCATACAATGTTTCGAAGCCATTGCCATGTTTTAAAATAATACAATTTCCAAATCCGGACTTTTGTCCCGCAAATTCTACTTCTCCTTTTGCCATTGCTTTAACTTGTCCACCCATAGGCCCTTTTATATCCAGGCCTCTATGTGTTTCTATCTTAGTGCCACCAAATGGATTTTCACGTGCTCCGAATCTTGAAGTGATCGGACCACGAAAGGGTAAACCCAGTGGGGTATGCGAGATACTATAACTAATATTATTTACGTAATCTTCATAAAAATCAGCAATCTCTTCAGTGGATACAACATCACTGTCTTCCTCGCCACCCTGGGCGTCCTGATATACAGTTTTTATTCCCCTCGCTTTTAAAAAACCGTTTATGTTTGATAATTGTTTGTCTATGTTACTAAGTTTTTGACGCACGGCGCTTGAATCAACTTGTGCAACCATTATGTGCATCGTATTTAACTTTTGTGCAAGGATCTCCTGAGATTTATTTTGCTGAATATTATAATAGACCAGGTAACCTATAATGCCGATCAAAGAGAAGAAAAATAAGGTTGCTACTAAAATGTATTTTCTCCAATTCAATATCAACTTGCTGGAAATTTGTACAGGCTTTACATTCTGCGGGCCTTTGTGTACAAACAGGAGAGTGGTTTTTTGTTTTTTTCGGTCCATCAAGGTTGACTTAATAGTATATTGGATTTTGTTGGGATAACGAATATAAGATAATGTTGCATTCATGCATACTATCAAAACGCAGAAAACAGGTTATTAATCCTATTTTAATGCTTTTTAAAAGACCGGTAAATTAAACCTTAACGAATGTGTGTATTATGATAATAAAATAAATTTTGCGAATGACCTGTTCAGAATGATACGCATTGATGGCCTGCAATTTGTATCACTATGATAAATAAGCTTGGATTAATCTTACAGGGAACATAAATTTTTATTGGTTCCAAATGAAAAATTTTGCTTTGCCCTAAAAGTTATTATCAAAAGAAATTAATCTCTCAATTATAATTTGTAAAATAGAACTTATGAGAAATAACACGATTGAAAATTGGGAACAAAAGAAGGATCATTTAAAAAGAGAAACGCAACAAGCGGTAGCTAATATTATCAGGGGTCTGCGATCTGTTTTTATTAAAAGACCGGTAATAAAACATAATGAAACGCTTAGCAGCAATAAAGAAACTGTTTTACAAGCCATATGTCAGTTTTAAGACCTGTAACAATCTATTGTATTTGGAGTTAAAAGGAATTTGAGTGTTCGGCACACTTAGTCTACATGCTTCTCTATAATAGTTACATGTGTGCTGGCTGACCCTATAAAGAATTTCTCTAACTTTCAACCAGCATTCTAAATTTCTAATGGCGTTGTATCTGCAATTATACAATAGTTAGTGCAGGGACGTTTTATTCTACAATAGTTTTAGTTCAGAAAATAATTAATACAATCCTTGTTTTTTTATCCGGGGAAGAATTATGATCCACACAAAAAGGAATATCAATTGCAGTATGCCATCTACATAATAAACAGGTGAAATAATTTTTTTGCCTGCATAATAAAAATCAATAGAGGCAAGTGAAATGCAACAAGCAGTAGCTAATATTATCAGAGGCCTGCGATCTGTTTTTATTAAAAGGCCGGTAATAAAACATAATGAAACGCTCAGCAGCAATAAAGAAACTGTTTTTACAAGCCATATGTCAGTTTTAGGGCCTGTAACTTCCATAAAGCTTTTTATATCAATCAATCCCCAAATCGCTGTAACGAGATAATAAATGATTTGTACCCATAAAGTAATACGAAATAATATGGATAAAAAATTATTGATACTCTTAAATTAAATTAAACGAATACTACCGCTTCAAAACCAACAATAGTTGGAACATGAGTGAATGTTGCATTAAGGAAATTATAAAATGCTTCCCTTGTTCAATGCCGTTGCCGTGCCCTTATAGCGTTCGTGTTAATCGTAATAAATCCTATCGCGAAATACTTCATCCTAATGTTGCTATTGCTCGTATAACGCATTTCTGTATTTGTGGCTCTACATCCTTTATACCAAGGTGTTGTTCCTCATACACGATTGGAATAACATTTGGAAAGAGGAGTGCCTTGTTTTGTTTATAATAGCCTCAAAAGAAAACCGATTTGTTCGTGATATTGGTTTGGTCTTTATTAAGTCTCTTCAAGTTCTAATACCCTGTTATTTGATTGTACGCATTTCTTTTCAGCATACAATCTTTTTCTTTTCTCTTTTTTAATCAACTTTTTTTTATTCCACATTCCAACAATATATCCGATAGCCAAAACTAAAAATATAACAATATACCTATTATTCTTTCATAATGTGTCATCTATTGTATTTGAAGTTCAAAGTAATTTGAGTGTTCGCAAACTTAGGCTACATGCATTCTCTATATAGGTTACATGTGTGCTGACTAACCCTATAAAGAATTTCTCTAATTTTCAATCAGCCCATTCTAAATTTTTAATGGCGTTGCATCTGCGTTAAATTTATATCGCTTATACTATCTTCCTTTTCTTTTGCCTCTGTTACGAAATCAATTGCTTCCTGAACTTTATCACTGCAGTCAACTATAAAAGCACCCTGTTTCGCGGTGTCCATTGCAAATTGAATTGCTTTTACTTCGTCGGATATAATATTAATAACAGGTTGAGGGTTTATTAGCAAAATACCTTCAATGATTAATTGAGTGATTTGTTCTTTTGATCGCCCCCTGCAATCTTTGTCATGACGAATAATAATTTCATCAAACATTTGTGCTGCATAATAACCGGTATTTTTTATGTCTTCATCTCTTCTGTCTCCCGGGCTGGTAACAATACCAATTTTATAAGAATTTATATGATCAAGAAATTTTTTCAGCTCCTTATAGCCTCCTGTATTATGGGCATAATCGATCATCAAATCAAAATTTTTAAAATGGAAAATGTTTAAACGGCCTGGCATAATCGTGGGCGAAGGAATAAATGATTTCAAAGCAGAACTAATTAATTCGGGTTTAAGATCGCGGATGGTTGCTGTAAGAATCGCGGGTAGAATATTTTTCATCATAGATTCTGCCCTGCCCTCAAATGTAAGTGGCACCTCCGCAACTCTTGCTATCCTCGTTTTATATTGTCCTTTACAAATTGTAAAATATCCTTTCTCAATTATTGCGGCAAGTCCTCCTTCCTGCCGATGCATTTTTATGCGTTCATTTTTCTCATCCAGGCTAAATAATGCAATGTTGCAGTCAAGTTCTTCCCTCATCGCATATACAAGATCGTCATCAGCATTAAGAATAGCATAACCCTCATCAAATGTACTGCGCGGGACCACAGCTTTTACCTTTGCCATTTCTTCTACTGTATTAATATCATCCAAACCAAGATGATCATCAGACACATTGGTTACAATGCTGATATCACATTTATCAAAGCCTAAGCCAGCACGTAAAATACCGCCTCTTGCACATTCAAATACAGCAAAATCAACAATAGGATCTCTCAGCACAACTTCAGCGCTCCCGGGTCCGCTGCAATCGCCGTAAAACACGGCCTGGTTCTGGATATAAATTCCTTCGGTTGTAGTATAGCCAACATTATGCCCTGCAGCTTTTGCAAGATGTGCAATTAATCTCGTTGTTGTTGTTTTACCATTAGTACCCGTAACTGCAACAACAGGAATGCGTGATGGAGCATTATCCGGAAAAAGCATTTTTATCACCGGCTCTGCCACGTTGCGTGCCAAACCTTTAGTCGGAGATAAATGCATTCGAAAACCAGGTCCGGCGTTTACTTCAAGCACCGCTCCTGTTTTTTCCGTAATGGGTATATTGATATTTTCAGCAATTATATCAATACCGCATATATCCAGGTTCATTAAACGTGCGATCCGTTCTGCAAGAAAAACATTGTAGGGATGCACAACATCAGTTACCTCTCTTGCCGTACCTCCTGTGCTAAGATTGGCTGTATTCTTTAAAAACAATATTTCGCCAACCGGCAATACAGAATTGAGCGTTAAGTTTTTTTCTATCAATATTGAATTGGTAATACTATCCACTTTAATGGTGGTTAAAACTTTTTCATGTCCTTCGCCGCGTTTTGTATCGCTGTTTGTTTGATCTATCAATTCCTCTATGGTTGATTTATTATCACCGATCACCATTGCAGGTGTTCGTCTTGCAACTGCTACCAGTTTATAATCAATCACCAGGAAACGATAATCCTGCCCGTGGATATATCTTTCCACAATAACGTCCTGAGAAATAGTTTTTGCAAGTTCAAACGCTTTTTGCACCTGCTCTCTTGATCTGATGTTTGCAGTAATACCTTTCCCCTGGTTGCCGTTCAAAGGTTTCACTACCAAAGGGAATCCAATTTCATCAAGCACCTGTTCAAGCTCAGTTTCTGTTTTAATTTGTTTTCCCCGCGGTACGGGCACAAACGAATTGGCCAACAGTTGTTTTGTATCTTCCTTATTGGATGCTATTTCCACACCAATGCTGCTTGTTGTACATGCCATTGATGCACGAATTATTTTTTGATGAACACCCTGCCCGAGCATAACCAGCGAATCATCATCCAAACGCTTATAAGGTATGTTTCTTTTTGCTGCTTCGTTAACGATAGACTGTGTGCTTGGTCCTAAACCTTCATTTTTATTGATTCGTGTTAATTCTTTAATATCGTGGGCAATATCATAAGGTTCGTCGCTTGCAAGCACACTTGCAATACGAACTGCTGCTTTTGCCGCATATATTCCCGCATTTTCAACCTGGTAGTAGAACACAACATGATACACTCCCCTTGTATTTGTTGATCGTGTTCTTCCAAATCCGCATTGCATGCCGGCCAGCGTTTGCAATTCCAACGCTACATGTTCTATCACATGCCCCATCCATGTGCCTTCTCTCACCCGTTGAAAAAAGCCGCCTGGTTTTTTTTCTGAGCAACGATGGGTATATAACGATGGCATCAGTTCTTCCAATCGTTCGGCGAATCCGTCAATTTTATTGGTGGGGAAATCTTCCAGCTCTTCCAGGTCTAATTTAATTACGATCAATTTCTGCCGGTAGTTGGACCAGCAGTTGGGCCCCCGCATAACTTTAATATCAAGGATTTTCATACGGAAGTTTTATGAATAGGAGATTTGTTAGGTTCTTTAAAGTTTGGTTTGCCAACTTTAGAAGTTCATACATATTCTTCCAGGTGGCATAATATATGCCAACCAAATTATTCTTTGCGCTTTTTCAAATTGGACAGTAAAACTAAATAAGTGAGGAAAAATTGGCCCATGAAGTGTGGAATATTTTTGATAAGGCATATTAAACATCATCTTAAATTATGTGACAAATTATGTCACTATTTTCCCGAAGAATAGTGGTTAGCGATACCTAATAAGTTTTATATGCTATTTCTATGGGAGTAAAAACAAATGGTAGACTAAAAGCAGGCAGACTGAGAACATTTTTAGCAAGCTATTATTTACTATCTGGCATACTTCTGAAAACAGGGCATAATATTTATTGCATTCTTATTCATCTAACGCACTTTATTTTTTTACCTAAAAAATTTATTTATATGTTCTATCATGTAAAAGATTTGCAATTCAATGCGAGGGTATCAAAGCCAGACCCCCGTTTTGCTCGTTTGCTGCTTGAACAGTTTGGAGGCAGCAACGGGGAACTGAAAGCAGCCATGCAGTATTTTGTACAGGCATTTGGTGCAAGGCAGCCATATCCTGATAAATATGATATATTAATGGACATCGCTACAGAAGAATTTAGTCACCTTGAAATTGTAGGTGCTACCATTCAAATGTTGTTAACAGGTGTGAATGGTCAATTAAAAGCTGCCGCCGATGAGTCGGAAATTACGTCCCTGTTAAATGGTAAAGAAGCAAAAGAAAATTTTATTCATGATGCCATGATGCATCCTCATTTTTATGTATTGGGTGGCGGAGGCCCTCTTGTTACCGACAGTCAGGGTGTGCCCTGGAGCGGAAGTTATGTTAATGCCAATGGAGATCTTACCGTGGATCTTCGTTCTGATATGGCAGCAGAATCAAGAGCAAAAATTGTATATGAATATTTGATGCAATTCACCGATGACCCTCATGTAAAAGAAACACTTCGCTTTTTAATGACAAGGGAGATAGCACATTTCCAGATGTTTGAAGCTGCACTTGCAACTATACAACCAAACTTTCCCCCGGGAATTTTACAGGGTGACCCAAAGCACAGCAATACCTACTTTAATTTGTCCAACGGAGCGGAAGTGCGTGGGCCATGGAACCAGGGCAAAAGTTCTCAGCTTGGTGAAGAGTACCAATATATCAATGATCCTCTTAAATATATAAAAGAAACAAATAGCCTCCTCGACCAGCAACAAACACATACAGAGAGAAATGAACAAATGATCCAGGAAAAAGACAAGCAATTGGCACAACAACGGGGAGAGGAAATACAGTTTGCAACGATGCCATGGGAAGATGAAGGTATTGCGTGGAATAAACCCTCAAAAGCCCAAATGAAGAATCAACAACCTTCACAAGAGGAACTGCAGCAAAGCAGGATGCCGTCCCAACAAGCCACAATGCAAGCAGGAGGTTCTCAACCAATGATGAATAGAGATACTTCAAAGAAGATGGAAGAGAATCCTGATACATCCGGATCTTTAAATACCATGTCAGAAAATAAGGGTCAATCGCCAAACATGAACGAACGGCAACCTGTGCAGGATTCAGTACTGGAGAAATTTTTTGTTGATACTCTTAAAGATATTTACTGGGCCGAAAAACAACTGGTAAAAACCTTACCCCGGATGCAAAGAGCGGCTGAATCCACAGAATTACAGGAAGCAATTGCTGAGCATTTGGAGATAACCAACGAACAGGCAAACAGGCTCGAACAAATATTTGAACAAATGGGAAAAAAAGCACAGGCAAAAAAATGCGAAGCAATGGAGGGACTAATAACGGAGGGCATGAGAATGATTGAAGAAACAGAGAGTGGAACCTCTACAAGAGATGCAGCATTGATAATGGCAGCTCAAAAAATCGAGCATTATGAAATTGCTACTTATGGAGGCCTCGCCCAACTGGCGAAAACATTAGGATATGACGATATTGCAGAATTACTACACACAACCCTGGATGAAGAAAAGCAAGCAGATGAAAACCTTACCAATATCGCAGAAAGTAAAATTAATTACCAGGCAACAGAAGAGGAGTAAGAGAAAACGTTTACAGCCTTGCTTACAGCAGGGCTGTATTTAATTGATCTGAAGTGATTGTTTCGAGATAATAAAAGTGCCACTATCACATTAGTATTGAATTGACGCTCCCTTAAAAATTTGCTCCCATTTCCGTTGCGGTTCATATGTATTTGTAATACGCGGATAGAAAAATATCGCTGCGTCAACAGGGCATTGTAAATTAATCTATGGCTTATTAACTGTTAGAGTGTTTTTTGCATTTACACAAATATTAATTGTATCAGTTTGGAACTGTTCATAAACAGAATCGATACGCAAATAAATTTTCTGTGCGGTTAGGGTTACGGGTAATGGTAAGAAGAAAAAAAGTATTTTTTTTATGATAAAAAGTTGGAAGAGAGTTATAGTTTTTACCTGGAGTAAAGCCTGCTTCACTTTAATACTTTGCCTGCGAGTTGTGATTTTATTTTTTTATGGACATCCTTCATGTTCAAATCTTTTGCAGTAAAATATTTTCCAAAAATTATCCAACCGACCAGCAAAATAAATGCTGCTATGCACAACCAGGCAAACGCATCGCCCACTTGTGCATAAATAGTATAAGTGTTTTGAGCCGGAGTAGCTGCATACATTATCTGTTCATCTGTTGTATAGTAATCCATGGATGAAATTATTCTGCCACGATTATCTGTTGCAACAGACAATCCTTGTCCTGCCGGATGTACAAGAGAGCAACCGTTTTCAACAGCCCTTGTTATAGCCATCCGTGTATGGATGGGGTCGATCTCTTTCCAATCATTTGCTGGCAAAAACATAATCTCTGTTTTGTTCTTGCCGGCATTGCGAATGAAGTTGGAAAAGTCGCCATCATAACAAATGGCAGCAGCAATTTTGCCATAAGAAGTTTCGAGCATGGGCATAGGAGTAGCTCCCTTTACAATGGGTTCTGCACCAGGCACCGGATTATTCTTAATGTAAACAGATTGTACATTACCTTGCGGATTAATGATGACCATTTTGTTTTCAACAAGATGCTTTGGAAAATCTGAAGGCACCAGCCAGAGTGTCATTAATAAATATATTTTTTCCTCCGCAGCAATAGCAGTGGCTCGTTGAATAAACTCTTCTTCTTTATCGTTTGGAATGGTTCCGGCACACTCTTGCCACAGCACCATTTTCGCCCCGGCGCGTGCAGCCTGCTGCGTTTTTTCAAGCAGGTTATTTTCTATGTCGTTGCTGAATTTGCCAATTGCTCTTGAATCAGTCCATTTACAGGTTTTCAAATTTGTATTAATATTTCGGGCCTGAACAATAGAAGCTGTAAGAACTGATGATGACCGTGTTTGAAAGAAATTTATCCGAAGCGTGCCAAATAAAAATATAACTGCTGCAATACCGGCAAACGTGATGGCGCCATTGCGGACTTTATTCCATTGAAAGTTTTGTGACCATGCCCAATTAACAACAGAAGCAAACCATGTAATTAAAAAAGAAATTCCCCATATTCCTGTAACGGAAACCAGTTGCAGTAAGGGGAGATTATCCCCTTGTGTGTAAGCAAGAGAAGTCCATGTAGCTTTTGCGGAATTAAAAGATGAGAGATATTCGAGGCTGCACCATAAAAGTGGAAACATTAGTGTTGATAAAAATCCCCGGGATATGCGCGTTGCTAACACGCGATCGGCCAGAAAACATACACAGAATACTTGCATAATTATACCTGTAATCATAAAATATGCGCTGAGTGGAACAGGTATTATTTTCCACCACATTATCATATTGGCAAGTGCAGATGCGGCTACTAAAAAAACAAACCCACGTAAAGGTTTTTGCATGCGCATAAAACGAAGAAAAAACACAGGATACAGCCACGTGGCAAATGGAACTATCCATCTGCCATTTGAAAACAACATAAGAATAGTTCCCATTAACAACCAGAGAAAGCCTGCCGGTGGGGCGGACAGGGATTGACGACTTGATTTCATAGCAGCTTTTTATGAGATAAACAATGACACAAATCTCAGGTGGTGAAATGAGTATTCATTTCACATTTGTTAAAAAATAAAGAGAAAGATGTTTAAATAATTTCAATTTTCCTTTTTGGAAATTGAAGGCATTTGTTTGCGGAGCCTGCTTAAGGATTGTTGTGCGATGCCAAGAAAACTTGCAATGTAACTTAATGGTATACGTTGCAATATATCGGGGTACTCTCTCAAGAATTCTTTATACCGCACCCCTGCATCAAGATTAAGCAAAGATGTTCTCTGATGGAGTAGTTTCATTGCTACATGATGATCAATAGCAGCATTTATTTCTTTAGCACGCGGAAGCTGTTGTAAAAATTTGTGCATGTTTTCATAAGTAAAAATAATCAACCGGCAATCTGTAAGGGCCTGTGCATTTTTGTCTGATGGTTTTTGTAAAAAGAAGGAATCAGGGTCGCCCACAAAATCATTTTCACGAATAAAGAAACACGTCACGTCGTTGCCATCGTCACGAAACATACAATAACGCATTACGCCTTCGGCGATAAAACCAAGTTTCCTGCATACTTTACCCTCTGCAACAAAATATTCATTTTTAGGAAAGTACTGAAGCTGTAAATATTCTTTCATCACTTCCCATTCTTCTTCTGTTGCCTGAAGTTGTTGCGCACTGAAATTTTTGAAACGTAATATGTACTCCTGGTCTGTCACAATTTTTTATTATGCAGAATGCTCAATTCAAATTTCAGAAAGTCGTGACATAAAATATGTCAAGTTGTTCCAGTGTATGAGATAAATTTTTTAATGAACCTTATCGCTTATAAATTTATTTATAAAAATCTTGTATTGTTAGTTTATTTATTTAAATTACAACGCAACCAAATTTTCTGGTCCTTTAACTACCCGCTTATGAAAATAATCACTCTTGCTCTTCTTCAGGTATTATTTCTAAATTTTTACATTCCTTCAACTTTATACGCACAATGCCAAATAAATATTACCGGTAAAAATTCTACCGGAAGCATTCTTACAGCCAGCGGCAGTGGGGGAACTATAAAAAAATTGGAATGGAAAAAGGATGGAAATACGGTAGCTGTTTATGGTTCTGATAATAATGGCGTTACAGTAGCGGGTGGAAATGGTGAAGGAAACGCAGCTAACCAATTAGATGAACCCAATGGTATTTTTGTTGACAATAATGGCAATTTATGGATAGCGGATACACGTAATGCACGTGTACAAAAATTTATTCCGGGCTGCCCAAAAGGTACTACTATTGGCGCAACATTTCCCAATGCGCCTGAATTTCCAACCAATATATTTGTTTGCCCTAATGGCGATATTTTCGTAGCAGATTTTTTTAATAGTCGTGTTAAAAAATTAGCAAGAGGCGGGTGCAAATGGGTCGATGTTGCCGGACAAAATAATGAAATGAAATTAACAAGAGGTGTATGGGTTGATAAGAAGGGTAATGTTTATGCAACAGATTGCGGTCACAACCGTGTTTTAAAATATGCACCACATTCCTCTTGCGGTGTAGTAGTCGCCGGTGGTAATGGTTATGGAAGTGCCCTAAACCAACTTGCAAGACCGGCAAGTGTTGTAGTTGATGATGACTTCAACATATATGTAGCTGACGAAAATAATCAACGTGTAGTAAAATGGAAGCCCGGGGCTAAATGCGGAATACTGGTTGCGGGATATAAGGATAGTAATCCCGCTGACATTAGACGACTAAACAACCCAATATATGCATATGTAGCTCAATCAACAGATGATTTATCCAGAAATAACAAGAAGCCAATTTTATATATAAGCAACCTGGGAAACAACAGTGTTGAGAAGTGGTTGGAGGGTGCTTCTGAAGGAACAATAGTTGCAGGTGGCAACGGAGGAGGTGATGACGCTGACCAGTTAAATCACCCTTTCGCAAATTTTGTTTTTGGGAATTATTTATTTGTTGCAGATCGTGATAATGCAAGAATACAACGTTTTAACTTAAGCGACGATTATGTAAGCAATCAATTTACAGCAACAAATCCTGGTAATTATTCCGTTACAGCTACATTTAGTAATGGTTGCGTCATTACAAGTAAAACAATAAAAATCTCACGGACAGGCAATGAGTCTATTGCTTCTTCTGAA
Organism: Chitinophagaceae bacterium; assembly: GCA_036558585.1. Classification (GTDB taxonomy): domain Bacteria; phylum Bacteroidota; class Bacteroidia; order Chitinophagales; family Chitinophagaceae; genus DATBFI01. The sequence continues at coordinate 2,251 of DATBFI010000001.1, read as the reverse complement.
AACATATTGAATGCTGTAGCGGCCGATGGGAAATCAAATAATGCTCTCTTTGCCTATCCAAACCCGGTTAAGAATACAGTAACCATCAACTATTCAGCAAAACAACATGGCAAATACGTTTTTGAACTTACTGAGCTGAATGGTAAAGTTTTATTACATAAGGAGATAAATGCAACGCAGGGACTAAATACCACTACAATAGATATGGGCCGTTTTGCAAAAGGAATATATTTTGTAAATATCGTTAGTGCAGATTTAAGGAGACAAAGCATAAAGCTGAATAAAGAATAAATAAATATTGCTTAATAAAAAACCTGTGAGGAAATATATTCTTCACAGGTTTTTGCTTTTATTCTTCAGCCGGCAACTCTAAAAATCCATAAACAAATTTGCTTATTAGCAGTTTACACCTCTTTATCAAGAAAAAAATGAAAGCTGTCACCTCTTAGTCCTACGCGCATTGCCTCAAGAGGTATCACATCGTGTGAATCGATATTTCCAAGATTCGCATTACAGCCAATTAATTCAAGAAAGTAGAGTTGCTGATCTTTTTTTGGAGCTTCCCAAATTATTTTTTCTGCAGGTATTTTTGTAAGTATTTCCTGTATCAATCCCTCACGCACTTCCCCGGAGTCACGGTATATTCCAACCGTTCCGGATTCTCTTGATTCTGCAATAATATAACTGGCGCCTGCTTCTAATTCGTCCTCAATGAGCTCGATCCATTTATAGGGCGGCGTAATATGCTCGCGGTCTTTATCTTTTGAACCAATCTCACTCATTACCAATCCATATTTTGTCAGCTTTTCTATATAACCACATTTTTCGGCGTGTGTTATTGAGATAGAACCATCTGATACTTCCATATAATCTATCCCGTATTCCTTTATTACACCTAAATAATCATCGAATTGATTGCGGATAATAAAGGCTTCAAATAAAAGGCCACCTAAAAAAACAGGAATATTATAAGACTGGTAAATTTTTATTTTTTCATTAAGATTATTTGTAACAACAGGGGTACCAAACGCAAGTTTTGCAACATCTACATGCGGCGCTGCCACTGACAAAAAATCTTTTGTCTCGCCGGCACTTAATCCTTTATCAGTTATCATGGTAATTCCGTAAGTGCGTGGTTTTTTGGTCCTCTCAGGAATTTGATTAAGGTTAAAATTCATTAACTTATTTTTTACAGATAATTTTCAAAGCTAAATAATAACACTAAAAAAAAAGGCCAATGCAAATTTTAAAGAGAAGAATCTGTATTGCACGAATAAAAAATAAAAATTTTTTATGCGCATGCATCATGAATAAACAATGCATTATGAAATAAACAAAGGAAAGAGAATTCAACTTAAATTTAAGTCAGGGAAACAGTTTGCAGCATTGCTGTATAGTGACAAATGCCTCCTATCAATACAAACAAATGCCAAACTGCATGATGATATTTCCATTTATGCCACAGGTAAAAAATAACGCCGAAGCAATATAAAACAACGCCGGTTAAAACAAGCATAGCTATATCCCAGGGCATCGTAGCGAAAAAATGCTTTGGTACAAAAAGAAATATTAAGCCCATCCCGAGATAAAAAATCACCGAAAAAATATTAAAACGGTTAAAGAAGAAACATTCGAATAAAATGCCTAAGATTACAAAGCCCCACAGGACCGATAAAAGAATAATCCCTGTACTATTATATAAGTAATACCTGATGATGGGTGTATAAGTACCTGCAATAAGAAAGTAAATGCTGATGCGATCAAATCTTTTACAAAGAGCTTTGGGTCTTTCTTTTTTTGTTGCATGGTATAATGTTGAAAAAGTAAATACCATCAGGAAACAAAGTCCGTAAATACTCATGCTGAAAATACGGCTTACATCTTCTTCCCTCGCCGCAAGTGATATTAAAAACGGAATAGCAATAATTCCAAAAACAATCCCTAAAATATGAATAACTACATTTGCCCATTCCTGTTCAGGAGTAAATTCTGGAATATTTTTCTCCGGCATTTCCTGTCTGTGCATAAAGATCTTTTTATAACAACAGCATCAAGATTCATGCCTTGATATGGTTAGATTATTGATTGTTTGATCACCGGTATTCAGCATTAAGAAATTAGGCGATTTTATTCAGAGATTTTTCACACCAGGTTTGAAAGTCTATGAGGCCTTTACTCTTTTACGAAAAAGAAGCATTTTCATTTACAGGATTGCAAATAAGTTTTTTGTTTCAATTTTGCCGGTTATATT